>JBJMOZ010000115.1:0-8147 GCA_045803465.1 Gemmatimonadales bacterium
GCGACTTCGTCTCCACGGACCGTCAGGATGCCGAGCTGGTGGAGCGCCTCCTCGGCGAGTGGATGCACGCCATCATCGTGCGTGACCGCGCGACGGCCGATCAGGTGCAGGCATGGCACGCCGAGGCGCAGCCCGGCGCGATCGTGCTGCTGCCGGCGCATCCCGGTCCGCGCGGCGCCGGGGACGTGCATCCGCTGGTAAACCGCATGCGCGCCGAAGGCCCGGCTGCGGCGTGGGTGCACGCAGCGCTCGCGGGCTCGGAAGTGCTCGATGACAGCGGCCAGGTGCTTCGTCGCGCCAGCGGCGCTGTGTTCCTGCCGGGCCGGCAGGCGCAGAGCGGCCCGCTGCGCCGCCGCGCCGAGCTCGCCTCGCTGGTGCAGGACGTGGCGGAGGCCGAGCGACGCTTCCGAGCCGCCGAGGAGCAGGTGGCGGCGACGGTGCAGCAGCTCGCCGATGCCGAGCGCGCCCTGCAGGCAGCCGACGTCGCCGCCGAGGCAGCGCGTCAGGCCGAGCGGCAGGCAGTGGCGGCTCGCGAGGACGCGCTGCGTGCCACGGCTGCGCTCGAGCGCGAGGTGACGGCGTCGGAGCAGCAGCTGGAGCGGGTCCGCGAGCGTCTCGGCGCCGCCGAGCGTCGCGTGGCCGACATCGACGCACGGCTCGAACAGCTCGGTGTGGCGAGGGCCCAGCGCGAGGAGACCGTCGGCGCGTCGCGCATCGCGCTGCATGCGCTGGAAACCGAGCAGGAGACGGCCCGCGAGCAGCGAGTGCACTGGCAGGTGCAGTCGGCCCACGTGAACGCGCGCGTGCAGGCCGCGCTCGAGCGCATGCAGCGCACCCAGCGGCTGCGGGACGAGGCGAGCGCCTCGACGGCGGCCCTCACGCAGGAGCTGGCCGAGCTCGACGCCACCACGGCGGCCCTCGAGACGCAGCGCCTCGAATGGCGCCACGCGCGCGACGAGCGCCGGGTGGCGCTGCTCGAGCTCGAGGCGGCCGCGACCGACAGCGAGCGTGCGCTCGCCGAGGCCGATGCGGCACTCATCGAGGCGGAGCGGCATCTGAGCGAGATCCGGCACGAGACCGAGGCCCTGACGGAGGAGAGCCATCGCCTGCAGGTGGAGCTCACCGAGGCCAGCGCCCGTCGCCGCAACCTCGTCGAGCGCGTCGAGACCGAATGGCGAAGGCCGTACGAGCAGCTCATGGAGAACTTCTCGCCGCTCGATCTCGACTACGAGACCCTCGAGGCCGAGACCGCCCGCGTCACCGAGCAGCTCGAGAGCCTCGGTCCGGTGAACCCGCTGGCCGTGGAGGAGCACGCCGAGGAGAGCAAGCGCCTCGACTTCCTCACCAGCCAGCGCGACGACCTGGTCAGCGCGCGCCAGTCCCTGCTGCAGGCCATCCGCGAGATCGACGGCACGGCGAAGACGCTCTTCGTCGACACCTTCACGGCGGTACGCGGGCACTTCATGACCGTCTTCCAGACGCTCTTCGGCGGCGGCGAGTGCGACCTGCGCCTGACCAATCCCGACGACCCGCTGGAGAGCGAGATCGAGATCCACGCGGCGCCGCGCGGCAAGAGGACCCAGCGCATCCACCTGCTCTCGTCGGGCGAGCGGGCGCTGGTGGCGGTCTCGCTGCTCTTCAGCATCTACCTGACGAAGCCGAGCCCGTTCTGCCTCATGGACGAGGTGGACGCGCCGCTCGACGACGCCAACGTGGGCCGGTTCACCCAGCTGCTGCAGGAGTTCAAGCACTCCACGCAGTTCATCGTCATCACGCACAACCCGCGCACCATGCAGTCCGGCGACGCCGTCTACGGCGTCACGATGCAGGAGCCGGGCGTCTCCACGATCGTCGGAGTGCGGCTGGGCGAGAAGGCGGTGGTCTGACATGCTCGTCGTCATGCGGCACGACGCATCGCAGGAGGACGTGCGGCGGGTCGTCACCACGATCGAGGAGATGGGTTACGAGGCCCGGCCGATGCCGGGTCGGCAGCGCACCACCGTGGGCCTGGTGGGCAACGACGGGCGGGTGGATGGCGCGCGCGTGCAGGCCCTGCCCGGCGTGGCCGAGGTCATCTTCGTCACCAAGCCGTACAAGCAGGTGTCCCGCGAGTGGAAGCCGGAGAGCACCGTCGTACGGCTCGCCAACGGCATCACCATCGGCGGTCCCGAGGTGGTGATGATGGCGGGCCCCTGCTCCGTCGAGAGCGAGGCCCAGATCATGGCCTCCGCAGAGGCGGTGCGCGCGGCCGGCGCCACCATCCTGCGCGGCGGCGCCTTCAAGCCCCGCAGCTCGCCCTACTCGTTCCAGGGACTCGGCAGCGAGGCGCTCCGGCTCCTCGCCAAGGCACGCGAGGCCACCGGACTCCTCATCGTCACCGAGGCGATGGACCCGGACCAGGTCGAGGAAGTCGCCGACGTGGCCGACATCGTGCAGATCGGCGCGCGCAACATGCAGAATTACACGCTGCTTCGCCGCGTGGGCCGCTGCGGCAAGCCGGTGCTGCTGAAGCGCGGCATGGCCGCGACCGTACAGGACCTGCTGCTCTCGGCGGAGTACATCCTGGCCGAGGGCAACCCCGACGTGATCCTGTGCGAGCGCGGCCTGCGCGGCTTCGACACCGTCACGCGCAACCTCTTCGACGTGACCGCCATTCCCGTGGTGCATCATCTCTCGCACCTGCCCATCGTGGCCGATCCGAGCCATGGCACGGGCCGCCGCGACCTCGTGCCGGCCATGGCGCGTGCCTCGATGGCGGCGGGCGCGGATGGGCTGATCATCGAGGTGCACCCGGCGCCGGAACGCGCGCTCTCCGACGGCGCACAGAGCCTCGACCCCATCCAGTTCACCACGATGATGCAGGAGCTCTGTCGCATCGCCGAGGCGATCGGGCGCAGCATCGCCATGCCGGTCGGAGCACCGAAGTGAGACAAGCGTTCGTCGCCCTTCTGCTCGTCGTGATGCCCGTTGCGCTGCCCGCGCAGCAGGGCGACGGCAACGCCATCGCCGCCCGCGCGGCGCGGGTCTACCGGTCGCTCGCGTCGCTCTCGGCGGAGTTCACCCAGGTCATCGATGACGAGGCCCTCGGCCGCCTCGAGAGCCACGGTACGCTGGTGCAGTCGGGACAGAACAAGCTCGCCATGCGGTTCACCGACCCGAAGGGTGACGCCATCGTGGTGGACGGCAAGCACGTGTGGGTCTACACGCCGAGCACCACGGACAATCAGGTCATCCGCATGCCCCTGCCGTCCGGGCCGGTGTACGGCTTCAACCTGATGGCGTGGCTGCTCGACCGGCCCACCGAGCGCTATCGCATCACCTACCTCAAGCGAGAGTTCGTGGACTTCGCGCAGGTGGACGTGCTGCAGTTCGAGCCGACGTCCGCCCAGATGCCGTTCCGGAAGGCCATCCTGTGGATCGACCGGGATTCGGGGCTGCCGCGGAAGATGGAGATCGAGGAGGAGCCGGGTGCCGTGCGCACGCTGACGCTGACGAAGCTGAAGACGAACCAGCCCGTGAGTGAGAAGACGTTTCGCTTCGACGTGCCCTCGGGCGTGCGCGTGGTCGATCAGGGCTGACGCGTCCCCGCCTCGTCACCGGCCCGTGATCGCCCCCAGGCGTTCGCGGGCCGTCGTGTTTCCGGGCTCGAGCTCCAGCACGCGTTCGAGCGAGCGGCGCGCGGGGTCCATGCGGCCCAGTTCCGCTAGCACGAGACCGGCGCGGAGGTGCGCGTCCACCGACTCCGGGTACTCGACCGCCGCCAGGCTGAACGCGGCGGCCGAGGCCGTCGCATCGTGGTGCCTGTACAGCTGCGCGCCGGCGTCCAGCAGCGCCTGGAGCGCGTCCACGTAGCGATCGCGCGCGTTGGCGCGGACGGCCCTGACCCGGGCCGCCGCGCCCGCGCTGTCGCCCCGCCCGAGCAACGTCGTGAGCTCGACGGCGAGTGGCGGCCGGGGCTTCCAGTGCAGGGCGGCTTCCAGTACCGGATCCCGCTTCGCCCGGTAGTCGGCGAAGCCGAGCGGCACGCTCACCTCGGGCGCCGTCCAGGGCCGCGAGTCCTCGGGGCTCCAGTGCTGCCACCAGCGCGTCGAGGCACGGGCCGTGATGCCGCTGTTCGGCAGGCGGATGCGACGCGAGTCGCCGTAGTGATTGCCCCGGGACGCCGACGGCTCGCCCACCAGAATGGCGTCGGAGTAGCCCTGCAGGTCGTCCAGCAGGAACTGCGCGGCGGACCAGGTGCTTCGCCCCAGGAGCACGAAGAGCCGGCCACGCGCATTCACCTGCGGCCGCTTCAGCAGGCCGCGCACCAGTGGGTCGCGCAGTTCGCCGTTGCCGCCTCGATTGAGCCGCAGGTCGAGGATGAGCCGATCCACGGGCCCACGATCGAGTCGCTCGAACACGCGCTGCACGAAGGTTTCGAACAGCTCGCGCTCGCCGTCGCGCACCTGGTTGATCTGGACGTAGACGACCCGCGTGCCCGGCAGCGTGGTCATCCACCACAGCACCGTGTCGGGCGCCTGGCGCAGCCAGAGGGGGTCCAGTCCCGGTGTGGCGTCGCGCGCATCCACCCAGCCCGCGCGCCGCCGCCAGCTTCGATCGGTGTCGGCCGGCATCAGCGGCGCCGGTCCCGCGGCTCGAAGCCACACCACGCGCGGCGCACCATGCACCTCGAGCTCGAGTCGAGCGCTGTCCGGCGAGGGGGCGAGGCCCAGCGCGTGCAGCACCTCGGGCATCGCCAGCAGGTGCGGCGCGAAATAGAGTGCCCCCATCGCATTGTCGCGCCCGATGTAGGGCGTCACGCGCGCGAGGGCCTCGGCGGCCGATGCGTCACCGATGCGCAGCACTCGCGCACCCGCGAGCTCCGCCAGGTCACGTCGCGCCGCCCGAATGAACATCCCCTCCTCGAACACGTAGAACGCGACCGGCAGCTCCTGGAACCCGATGGCGGCGTCCCGCGTCGGCGCCACGTTGGTGTGCCCATCGCCCACCAGTGCCGCCAGCCGGGCAAACTCCATGATCACTTCGTGCCGTTGCAGTCCTGGGAGGCGGGCGCGCAGCGCGGCCGCAGCGCTGTCGAACCGCGCAGGCGTCACGGTGTGAAACACGTTGCGGTGGGTCTGGCGCAGGCCCGACAGCAGCGAGTCGAGATCGGCCTGCCATTGTCCGGCGGTGAGAAGCGGGGCGCGGCGAACGTCCGTCGTGGCCTGTCGCGCGCAGAGCGGAGGCGCGAGCGAGAGGAGCAGTGCGATGGTCAGGAGCGCGGGACGGCTGGAAGCGATGCGGGACATGTTCATTGGACGACGCCGCGCCCGGAAGGGTTGCCGCCAGGCTAGCGCGGATCCGCCTCCGAGCGGAGCACGTCGCGCAGGCCAGCCGCCCGGTCGTCCCCGAGGCCGGCCTCGCGCGCGAGATCGACGGCCCGCAGGCCCAGCATCGCGTACAATCGCCGGTCCGCTCCTTCCAGCGCGGCCAGGTGGGCCGCCACCGTCCCCACGTCGCCCCGCCGGATCGGTCCCGTCAGCGCGGACGCCGGACCCAGTGCTTCGAGATTCTTCACCGTGCCCTCGAGCAGCGGCAGGAAGATCCGTGACGCCGCCTCCGCCGGGATTCCGGCGTCCCGTGCCAGCCCAGCCCCGATGGCGGCAAGCGTCACCGTGTAGTTCGACACCATGACGGCGGCCGCGTGGTAGCGCGGCTTCTGCGCGGCCTCGATGGCCAGTGCCTCCATGCCCAGGGTGGCTGCCAGCTTGCGGCCGGCCTGCACCGCTGCGACATCACCCTCCAGCACCGCGAAGGCCGCATGCAGCCGCCCGGCCGCCTCCGAGTCGCCTGCGAGCGTCTGCAAGGGGTGGAACGATCCGAGTCCGCGGGCGCACCCTTCGAGTGCCTTCAGGGCGGTGCGGTCGCGCAGTCCGGAGGTATGAAGCACGACCGCGCGCTCGAGGGACGCCTCGTGGATGGCCGTCGCCACGTTCCCGATCGCGTCGTCGGGCACGGCGAGCAGCACGATGTCCGTCTCGGCCAGCACCGCATTCCAGGGATCGAGGCTGCACTCGATGGGAGACGGCAGCTCGGTGGGGCGCCGGACGCACACGTGCACCGGAACCGACGCGCGCACGAGTGCCAGCGCGAGCGCGCGCCCGGCACGCCCGGCGCCGATGATGGCGACGCGGGGCGCGTCCGGGCGTGCGGACGTCACGGAGTTCAGTTCGCCGAAGGCGAGACGCCCGCCGCGGAGGCGAGGGTCAGCAGCTCTTTCGGCGTGGAGGCGCGGCGCAGCAACCGCAGCGCTTCCTGCATCTGGGGATCGTCCTGCCAGCGACGGCGGCTCTCGGCCTGACGGCCGAACGAATAGCGGCTGATCTCATAACCGAGCTGCTGGTCGATGAACGAGCTGGCGGCCTCGAAGGTCGCGGGAGTCACCGCGACGCCCTTCTTGATGAGCCGATCGTAGAACGCCTTCCGCATCGCCGGCGTCACGGTGAACTTCTCGCTGGCGATGGCCTTCTGCTGCTTCAGCTCGAGCGCGTAGCCGGTGAGCGCGTCGCGGTACGCCGCCGCCTTCTCGCCCACGGCCTTCACGAACTCGCGCTCGGGCGTGGTGAAGGTATCTGGCCGCACGACGACGTCCGGCACGATGCCACCGCCGCCGCGCACGGTGCGGCCGGCGTCGGTCTTGAAGATCGGGCGCGCCTTGAGCGCCGAATCGGACACCGAGTCGCGCTGCATGCGCGGGTCGACGTCGGCCATCGCCTGGCGTACCTGATCCATTTCGTCGGTGGCGATGCGCTGGATCGTGCGTCCGCTGGGCGTGAACCAGCGCGCCGTGGTGAGCTTGAGCGCGGTGCTCTCGCCCAGCGGGTAGAGCGTCTGCACCAGGCCCTTGCCGAACGAGGGCGTTCCCACCACCAGCGCGCGGTCGTGGTCCTGCAGCGCGCCCGCGATGATCTCGGCGGCGCTCGCCGTTCCCTCGCTCACCATCACCACGATCGGGAGCGCGGCATCGAGCTGGGCATCGCTGTCGAAGAACTGACGCGTGGCGCCGCGGGAGCGGCCGCGCGTGGACACGATCTCCTGACCCGGATCGAGGAACAGGTCGGCCACCTTCACGCCCTGGTCGAGCAGGCCGCCCGGATTGTTGCGCAGGTCGAGCAGCATCGACTTCATGCCCTTCTTCTTCATCGCGGCAATCTCTTGCTGCAGTTCGATGGCCGACGTCTCCGACACCGGGTTGAGCGAGATGTAGCCCACACCGCCGTCGAACATCGTGCCCGGCTGCACCGACTTGACGTGGATCGCCGCACGCGTGAGTTCGTAGGGCATCGGGTCGGCGAGTCCGGGCCGGCGCACCAGGATCTTCACCTGCGAGCCCGGCAATCCGCGCAGCGCCTTCACCGCCGCCTCGCTCTTCCAGTCGTGGGTCGACTTGCCGTCCACCTCGACGATCTGGTCGCCGGTCTGGATGCCGGCCCGCTCGGCGGGCGACTCGGGCAGCGGCGCCACCACGGTGATCCAGCCGTCGCGCACGTCGATCTGGATGCCGAGTCCGGCGTAGTTGCCCGACGTCTTTTCCGTGAGGTCCTTGAAGTCGTCCTCGACCAGCAGGACCGAGTACGGATCCTTGAGCTCGGAGAGCAGGCCGTCGGTGGCCTTCTTGTAGAGGTCGGCTTCGGGCACCGAGTCGACGTAGAAGTGCCGCACGTGATTCAAGACGTCGTCGAAGATGCGCGCCTGACGGAACACGGCCTGGTCGCCGCTGCCACGCTGCAGCAGCCAGCCGCCGCTGAAGAACGAGATCACGGCAATCGCCGCGGTGATGGCCCAACGATGCTTCATGACTTGCCTCCCCTTCATGCGAAGCCGCCGACCTGACGGATCGCGTCCCACGCCTCCTGCGCGACCTCGGTCGGCGACCGATTCGCATTCAAATGTCGCACGCCCCGTGCCTGCGCCGCCAGATACGCCTCGGCGACCCGGGCATGGAACGCCGGATCCTCGTCGTCCAGCCGGTCGGTGATCTTGCCGGCCGCGTGCTGGCGTGCCCGGCCGGTGCCGGATGCAACATCGAGCACCAGCGTGAGATCGGGCACGAGTCCCCCGGTGGCCAGCCGATTGGCCGTCGCCACCGTCTCGGCCGGCAGCCCACG
>JBJMOZ010000158.1:0-4057 GCA_045803465.1 Gemmatimonadales bacterium
CCTACGGGATGGCGTTGGTGCACACCGGCCTCGGCGACAAGGAGCGCGCGTTCCACTGGCTCGAAAGGGCCTTCGAGGAGCGCTCCCATTGGCTCGTATGGCTACGTCTCGATCCGCGCTGGGATCGCCTGCGCGACGACCCTCGCTTCGCCCCGCTGGTCACGCGGATGAAGTACCCGTCGCCTTGACCCCAGTTCGGCGAGCGGCCTAAGCTTCGGCACAAAGAACGTTCCCCCCCGGAGGAGAATTCCATGCGTGCCCTTGCCCTCGTCGCGCGCGCCGCCACGCTCGCGCTCTTGCTCGCCTCGTCCCTCGCTTTCGCCGCCTACCCCGAGCGGCCGATCACGCTGATCGTCCCCTGGGGCGCGGGCGGCGGCACCGACGCCACCGCCCGCATCATCGGCAGCCTCCTCGAAAAAGACCTCGGCCAGCCCGTGAATGTGGTGAACCGCACCGGTGGCTCGGGCGTCGTCGGCCACCAGGCGATCGCCTCCAGCCCGGCCGACGGCTACACCATCGGCATGATCACGGTGGAGATCGGGATGATGCATTGGGTCGGTCTCACGACCCTCACGGCCGCCGACTACACGCCGATCGGCGTCGTGAATGCCGATCCAGCGGGCGTCAACGTGCGCGCCGACGCACCCTACAAGTCGGTGAAGGACCTGCTAGCAGCAGTCAAGGCGAACCCCGGCAAGTTCAAGGCCTCGGGCACCGGCCAGGGCGGCATATGGCACCTCGCGCTCGCCGGCCTGCTGAAGGACCAGGGCATCGATCCCGCCGCCGTGCCGTGGGTACCGTCCAACGGCGCCGCCCCCGGCCTGCAGGACCTCGTCTCGGGTGGCGTCGAGATCGCGCCGTGCTCGATCCCCGAGGCGCGCTCCCTCATAGACGCGGGCAAGGTGCGTGCGCTCGCGATCATGGATGCGACGCCTCCCGCGCTCTACCCGAACATGCCGACATTGAAGAAGGACCTGGGCACCGACTGGACGATGGCCGCGTGGCGCGCGATCGCGGCGCCGAAGGGTGTCCCGGCGGATGTGCAGGCGAAGCTGGTCGCGTCGCTGAAGAAGGTCCACGACTCGAAGGAGTTTCGCGATTTCATGGCCGCGCGCGGCTTCGGGGTGATCTGGCACGGCCCGCAGGACGCGGCGGGATTCATGTCGAAGTCCGACGCGGACCTGGGCGCGGTGATGAAATCGGTCGGCATCGCAAAGTGACGCCTGCAGGGGCGCAATCCCCGCGCAGGCGGGGATCCAGTCTCACGTCATGAAACTCAACGACGCCGTCATTGGGGCGGCGCTCGTCGCGCTCGGCCTCTTCATCCTCTGGCACATCCAGGGCTTTCCCGCGATGCCGGGCCAGAAGTTCGGCCCCGCGTGGTTCCCGGGCATCGCCGCCGCCGGTCTCGCCATCTGTGGCGGGATGCTGGTCGTGCAGGGCGTGCGAAGCGGGCAGCAATGGCTCGTGTTCGACGAGTGGACGCGGCGCAAGCGGCCCGTGGCGGGCTTCGCGAGCGTGGTCGCCGGCCTCGGCTTCTACGTGGTCGCCTCAAATCCGCTCGGCTTCCACCTCACGGGACTCGTGCTCATGCTCGCGTGGCTGCGCGTCCTCGGGGCGCGATGGAGCGTGGCGATGCCGGTGGCGATCCTGGCCCCCATCGTCATACACCTTGCCTTCTACAAGCTGCTGCGCATCCCGCTGCCGTGGGGCGTGCTCGAGCCCTTCGCCTTCTAGAACCCCGTGCTCGCGAATTTCGCCGCGGCGTTCGCGCTGGTCTTCGATCCGTACGTGCTGTGGGTGATCTTCGCCTCCGCCCTCTTCGGGCTCTTCGTGGGCGCGGTCCCGGGGCTCACCGCGACCATGGCCACCGCGCTCCTCGTGCCGGTCACGTTCTTCATGCCGCCCGTGCCGGCGCTCGCCTCGATCGTCACCGCCACGGCGATGGCGATCTTCGCGGGAGACATTCCGAGCTGCTTCCTGCGGATGCCGGGAACGCCGGCCTCCGCCGCGTACACCGACGAGGCCTACGCGATGACGAAGAAGGGCCAGGGCGAGATCGCGCTCGGCGCAGGGCTCGTCTTCTCCGTCATCGGCGGCCTCTTCGGCACCGTGGTGCTGATCCTGGCCGCGCCCTCGCTCGCCGAGGTCGCCCTCAAGTTCGGCACCTTCGAGTATTTCTGGCTGGTCCTGCTCGGGCTCACGTGCGCGGTCTTCATCGCGGTGGGCAGCCCGTTGAAGGGGATGGTGTCGCTGCTGATCGGGCTCCTGGTTTCGGCGGTCGGGCTCGACAACCCGGCGGCGTTCCCCCGCTTCACCTTCGGCAACGCCGAACTCGCCGGCGGCTTGACGCTCATTCCGATGATGATCGGCATGTTCGCGGTCTCGGAGATCCTGCGCAACGCCTCCTCCATGGACGAGCCATGGGAGATGGCGAAAGTGGAGGTCGGCAACGTGTTCGCCGGCATGTGGGGATTGATCGTGAAGTACCCGATGTCGATCCTGCGGGGCAGCACGCTCGGCACCTTGATCGGTGCCTTGCCCGGCGCCGGTGCCGACATCGCGGCGTGGATGTCGTACGCGATGTCGAAAAAATTCTCGAAGGAACCCGGAAAATTCGGCACCGGCCACGTCGAGGGGATCGTGGAGGCGGGCGCGGCGAACAACAGCGCGCTCGCCGGCGCCTGGATCCCGGCGCTCGTCTTCGGCATTCCGGGCGACTCGATCACGGCAATCGTGATCGGCGTGCTCTACATCAAGGGACTCAATCCCGGGCCGACGGCGTTCATGGAGAACGCCCCGAGCATCTATGCGATCTTCGTGGTCTTCATCCTCGCCAACCTGCTCATGCTCCCGCTCGGCGTGGCGGCGATCAAGTGCGCGAAGCAGATGCTGCGCGTGCCGCGCGAGGTGCTGATGCCGGTGATCCTGCTCTTCTGCATCGTGGGCTCGTTCGCGATCAACAACTCCGTTTTCGGGGTGCTGGTGATGCTCGTCTTCGGCATCGTCGCGTGGCTCATGGAGGAGAACGGCTTCCCGGTGGCGCCGGCGATCCTCGGCATCGTGCTGGGCGCCATGCTGGAGGAGAACTTCATCAGCTCGATGATCAAGGCCGACGGGCGCCCCGGCGCTTTCTTCGAGCGGCCGATAGCCGGAACGCTCGGCGTGCTCACCCTGCTCGTGTGGCTCTTTCCGCTGCTGCTTCTCTCGCTGCGCCGCCGGACTCCTCGGGCGGCCTGATGTTGCGGAAGGCCACGAGCAGCAGCACGTCGTAGGCGATCTTGATCGCCCCGGCGGCCACCAGCGGCCAGCCGAACACCGAGAGGCCCAGCATCCAGCCCGCAAGCGACGGCCCCGCCGCCGAGGCGAGGCTGCGCGGCACCGTGGTGATGCTGGCCGCCGCGGGCCGCTCCTCGGGCAGCACGATCGCCATCACGTAGGAGCTGCGCGTCGGCACGTCCATCTGCGACAGGAAGCTGCGCACGAGGAAGAGCGCCACCACCACCGCGAAGTTGTCCACGAACGGAATCGCGACCAGGCACATGTTGGCCGGGATGTGGGTGAACACCATCGTGTTCACGAGCCCGATCCGCTCGGCGATGCGCACGGCGATGAGGAACGAGATCGCCGCCAGGATGCTGGTGAAGAAAAAGAGCGCGCCCACGTCGGCCGGACCCACGCCGTGCCGCTGGTACAGCCAGAGCGCCACCAGCGACTGGACCGTGAGCCCGCCGCCGAAGGCATCGAGGCTGAAGAGCGCGGCGAGCGCGTAGACGCGACGCTTCGAGCGCGTGAGCGGAGCCGGGGGTTGGCGAGCCTGCGCCTCCATCGCCCGGGGCAGGCCCCGGTACACCAGCGCGGTGGCGCCGCCGATGGCCGCATACAGCACGAACATGGCCTGCATCGCCGCGAGGTTGCCGATTCCCCACGTGCTCGCGCCCCATGCCGGCAAACCCGCCGCCAGCGCGCCAAAGGCGGCCACGAGGGACCCCACGAGGCTGTAGCGCGCGAAGACCGAGGTGCGGTCGCGGTCGGCGACCACGCGCGAGAGCACCGC
>JBJMOZ010000232.1:0-4933 GCA_045803465.1 Gemmatimonadales bacterium
CTGATCCGCCCGCGCCGCAGCCACCACGCCTCGCGTCCGACGACCTGCAGCTCGTCATTCGGCGTTCCCAGGGCGGCGACGCGGGCCTGCGCTGCCGCGTCGGGCGCCACCTTCAGGAACCCGACCAGCACGGACTCGCCTGCCGCCGCCGTCATCACCTCCGCCGCGGTGATGGCCGAAAGGTCTGCCGACGTACGCACGAAGGTGGTCACCTCGAACCCGAACGTCTCCGCGAGCGACTGCTCGATGCGCCGCTCCAGCGCGGCCGGCTGTTGTCGGCCCGGCGTGAAGAGCACGTTGCCGCTGGCGATGAGCGTCGCCACGTCCCGGAACCCGAGGTCGGAGAACAGGCGCCGCAGCCGTTCCATCTTCACGATGCGGCCACCGACGTTCACCGCGCGCAGGAGGGCGACGTGGCTCACGGTGCGTGGCCGCCAAGGTCCTCGAACCGGGCGTTCTGGATGCCGTAGGCCTTCCAGTCCTCGTGGTCGAAGTGCCACCACTCGTTGCTTGCCACCGAGAAGCCTTCGTGCTCCATCACCGAGCGCAGCAGGTCGCGACGCTGCCGTTGCTCGGGGGTGCCGCCTTCGTAGGTGGGATAGGCCCGCGGCGAGAACTCATCGTAAGTGCTCGGCATGCTGACGGGCTTGCCGGACTTGAGCTCGTACATCGAGAGGTCCACCGCCGCACCCCGATTGTGCCTCGATCCCTTCGACGGATCGGCGACGAACTCATGCTTGTCGGCCGGCGTCGCGTCCCAGAAGATCTTCGTGACGTACCACGGCCGATAGGCGTCGTGGATCAGCAGCCCGTACCCCTGTGTGGCCAGGGCCCTGTGCGCACGCACCACCGCCTCCGCCGCCGGCCGCTGCAGGAAGGCACGGGCCTGGGTGTAGACGGGCGTGCCGAGAAAGTTGCGTGTGCCGGCATAGCGGATGTCGAGGTGAATCGTGGAATCGAGCAACGCGAGCTCCACGAGGTCGGGCGCCCGGAACGGGCCCGTCTCGGCGGGCGGCGATGCACGCAGGGCTTCCGCGCGCAACTCCGGCACCGGCCGCACGGGCTCGACGCGGAAGACGGCCGGAGATGCGCAGCCAAGCAGCGCGAGGAGCAGCAGGCGGCGGAAGGTGGCCATCAGCGCTGCCTGATCCGCACGAGGTCCACGATCGGTCCCGTCATGTGAATGCCTGCCCGGTCATCGCGGCGGCGTGCGTCTGCTTCGATCGCAAGGCCGTCCTTCTGGAATTGCGTCGGGAGGTTCGTCGGATCGTACGTCACCCCGTCCTCCCCCCGGATCGCGAAGAAACCTCCCTCGAGCTCAACGCGCCGGATCGTGCCGACGATGTGCAGCTCCGTCCCGCCCGCCTCGGCGGCCGGGGTAGGTACTACCCATTCCTCCGACGAGCGTCCGCAGCCGCCAAGCACCATCGCGATCAGCGCGATCAGGGCGTGCACGTATCTGCGCATCCGCTGCTCCTCTCTTGTCGTCGTGCCCGACGACGCGCATGTTGGCGAGAGACTCTTCCCTCATCCGAGCTCGGAGGCCCGTGTGCGTATTCCTCACCGCGTCGTCGTTGCATTGCTCTCGGCATGCGCCATTGGCTGTGTCGATGCCACGAAACCGGTCGAGGTCGACTCGACGCTCGGCATCCTCGGCGGTACGCCCACCGGCTTGTCGTACGGCGCCGTGGGCGCGCTGCTCCTCGACTATAACAAGGACGGGGTGATCGATGCCGACGATGAGTGGTGCTCGGGCACCCTGATCGCGCCCGCCCTGTTCCTGACCGCGGCACACTGTGTCGCTCCGGACCCCGACCAGCCGCTCGGCAGCCAGTTCTACGTCTCGTTCGCTCCCGACCTCTCGGCGAGCACGGCGACGATGATCGCCGCGGTGCGTTACGACTGGGATCCGGAGTTCGGGAGCAGTCAGGCGAAGCTGCACGATCTCGCCATCGTCACGCTGCCGGCGTGACCTTCGTGAACGTGGGCTATGGCGCGTCGGCCGTGGGCAAGGGCGGGTCCTTCTTCACCTACGATGGCGTCCGCCGGGTGTCGCTCTCACCCTTCATGTCACTTCAGCCCACCTGGCTCAGCCTGTCGATGAATACCAAGGCCACCGGGCTCGGAGGCGACTGCTACGGCGACTCGGGCGGCCCGAAGTTCCGCGACGGCGACGCGACGACGATCTACGCCACCGTCAGCACCGGTGACGCCGTCTGCCGCGCCACCTCCCAGAGCTGGCGGCTGGACACGCCCGAGGCACGCGGCTTCCTCGAGACGTTCGTGGCGCTGCCCTGAGTCAGCCCTCGGTCGGGCGCAACTGCTTGATGCGCCGGCCCGCCGCGGAGTCGGCAATCAGCGTTGCCAGCCGCCGTGTGCGGGTCTCCTCCCGCTTGGCGCTCATCACCCAGTGGATGGCCGTGCGCCGGTAGCCCGGCGGCATCGCGGAAAACGTCTTCCACGCCGCACGTTCGCGCCGGAATGCCGCCGCCGATGTGGGGTCGAGACGTGCCTCCTCGCGCTGCTCGAATGCGTACACACCCGTCTTCCGCTCCGAGCGCGCCTCGAACGCCGCAAGTCCGGCCGGACGCATGCGGCCCTCCTCGATCAGCTCACGCGCCCGTCGCGTGTTCACCGTGCTCCAGATGCTGTCCTTGCGCCTCGGCGTGAAGCGGATCATGTAGCGCTCCGCGTCGACCGACTTCCGGATGCCGTCGATCCAGCCGAAGCAGAGGGCCTCATCCACCGACTCGGGCCACGTCATGCTCGGCTGTCCCGAGCCCTTCTTGAAGTAGCCCACCCAGAGCTCCGTCTCGCGCGCATGGTGCTGCGTGAGCCAGCGCCGGAATGCGGCGGGCGTGGCGAAGTACGTAGGGGTCATGGCGCCGCGAGCACGCGGGCGAAGTGCGGCAGCACGGTCCCGGTGAGCCGCTCCCGCGTGCGATCCGCATGCCCGCCGTCGAACTCGACATAGGTGTGCGGCACGCCCAGCCGGCCGAGGGCCTGCACGTACGCGCGCGTGCCCGGCAGCACGGAGAAGGCGGGCGACTCGCGCGTGCCGACCTCGATGGCGAGCGAGTGCAGCCGCCGCAGTGCCTCCGCATCCTGCGCCACGCGCTCGAGCGGCAGGCCGAGCCGCCAGCGCGCCAGCTCGTCCGGCAACGAGTCCACATGGCCGTCGGCGCGAGGTGCGAATGGCATGCGCCCGAAGTGCGGCGGCCGGTCCGGCGCCGGGCCGAAGGCCGCCGCCATCCGCCATTGTCGCATGGCTCCGTGCACCCAGGCCTCGCCCGTCGGCGCCATCTCCGCGACGAAGCCAAGGCAGCAGGGGCTCATCGCGTAGACGTGGCCGAACAGGTCCGGATGCCGCGGGGCGAGGTGCAATGCCGCGAGCCCGCCGAGGGAGAACCCGACGAGTCCGCGGTGGCCGGCGTCCGGGCGCGTGCGATAGCGCCCATCGATGAACGCGAGCAACTCGCCGGTCAGCAGCGTCTCCCATCGGCCGCTCGCCGGCGAGTCGACGTACAGCACCGCACCCGCCTGGTTGTCGGCGTCGAGCATGACCACGATGTATTCCGTGGCGCCGGCGGCGATGAGGCTGTCCATCGCCACCCTCAGGTCGAAGCCCTGGTAGCTGCCGTCGATCCACTCCCGCGCGGTGGACGTCGCACCGTGCAGCAGGTAGGCGACCGGATAGCGCGCATCGGCGCGGCTCGCGTAGCTGGGCGGCAGGTACACCAGCACTTCACGGTCGGGCGCGTCGTGGACGAGGTTGCCGCGCAGTGCGCGCGAGTGCAGCGTGTCGAACACGATGCGACCCTGCGCGCTCGCTTCGGGTGCGACGAACCCCAGCGCGATGAGCACCGCCGACCAGAGCGTCAGGTGCGCTCTCGCGCCGAGGCCGTATGGCCGGCTCACGAATCGACCCTCCGCGCCATCAGGAAGTCATCTTCCAGCACGTCACCGAACAGGAACGTGGTGCTGCCGACGATCTCGAATCCCATGCGCCGGTAGAACGCCTGCGCTCGAGCGGCCGGCTGCCATGTGGCGAGCCACATCACGTCGACCTTCCGGGCTCGTGCGTCCGCGACGCACGCGGCCATCAGTGCCTGCGCCACGCCGCGGCCGTGCCAGGGTTCGTCCACGTAGAAGCGCACGATCTCGAACGGCCGCCGCCCGACGACGCCGTTCGGAGGCATGGCCTTCGTCTCGTGCAGCCAGGCGTAGCCGATGTCGGCGCCTGCCGCATCACAGGCCAGCAGAAACGTCGTGTCGTCGTCGGCCAGCGCTTCGGATACGACGCCGATGTCGAAGCAGCGCGAGAGATAGCGGCTCAACTCGGGCTCGGGATGCGTGGGGCCATAGGCCTGGGTGAAGAGTCGTGCGCCGATCGAGGCGAGGCGTGACGCGTCCGCGCCCGTGGCCTTCCGGATTTCGAACTCCGCGGTGGGACTCATGCCGCGGGCCACAGCCACGCCGCGCCCCGTACGCCGCTCGAGTCGCCGTGCACGTGGCGCACGACCCGCGTGGCGACGGTGCTGGAGAATACGTGTTGCGGCAGCGACGCCGACACGGCCTCGGGCAATCCCTCGATGTTCGACACGCCACCGCCGAGCACGATCACGTCGGGATCGAGCACGTTGATCACCGAGGCCAGGCCGCGAGCAAGCCGGTCGTGATAGCGCGCCACCGTCGCTCTCGCGATGGGATCGCCGCCCGCCGCGGCGAGCACGATCTCGCGCCCGGATAGGTTCGCGTTCGCGTGACGCATGTAGTCGCGCTCGAGCGCGGGACCGGACAGGAAGGTCTCGATGCAGCCGCGCTTGCCGCAGTAGCAGGGGTCGCCGGGAGACTCGTCGGGTGTCATCCACGGGAGCGGGTTGTGACCCCACTCGCCCGCGACGAGGTTCGGTCCGACATGGCAGGCGCCATC
>JBJMOZ010000236.1:0-2830 GCA_045803465.1 Gemmatimonadales bacterium
AATGAATCGCCGCGTCACGAACCGGCCCTTGTCGTCGCGGATGACGAGCTCGATCTCATCGAGGGTCAGGGTGTCCGCCGTCAGGTTGGCGAGCAGGAAGTCGAAGTTGAGGACCTGCTGACCGCCCCGCGGAGCGGCCAGCACCGTGGCGGGCGTCACGGTCACCCGGACCGAGTCGGGCGCGACGAGCATGGTGAGGACGGTGAGACCGATGAGGAGCATTGCGGGACTCCGGCAGGGATTCGACTTGGCTGCAGTCCGGCACCAGACACGGGCAAAGCTCGTAAGTGTCGGTAGGGATGCAAGATATCCGGTCATCTGCCGACCCTCTGGAAACGGCCCGGCAATTGCAAAAGTTTGGTTAATCCATCTCTGACGTTACGATGGAGGACCGGATTCCGCCTGAATCCGAGGCTTCCGCGGTGACCCGAACAGGTGCGTCATGGATAACAGCGACCCTCATGCGGCAGGGAAATCGGGCATGTTCGACTCTCGAGTGAAAGACCTGTACGAGGTGCTTCAGGTGTCCCCTCGAGCGGATGAGGAGACCATCCAGCGCGTCTTCCGCCATCTGGCCAAGCGATTCCATCCGGACAATACGGACAGCGGCAACGCGGAGCGCTTCAACGAGCTGATGGAGGCGTTCCAGACCCTGTCGGACGCCGAGCAGCGGGCCCGCTACGACGCGCACTACGAGCAGGACCGCGAGACGCGCTGGCGCATCTTCGACCAGGGCTCGGCCACGAGCGACATCGTCGCCGATCGTCACATCCGGAACGGCATCCTCTCGCTGCTCTACACGGCACGCCGCAACGATCCCGACCGTCCCGGTCTCGGGGTGGTCGATCTCGAGCGGCTGCTCAACTGTCCTGAGCAGCACATGAAGTTCCAGATCTGGTATCTGAAGGAGAACGGCTGGGTGGCGCGGCAGGAGAGCGGTACCTGGGCCATCACGGCACGCGGGGTCGATCGCGTCTTCGAGCTTGGCGGCCCGGCCGAGGGCGCCGCGCACCTGCTCACCTCCGGCAACGGCAACTCGACGGGCTGAGGCTGCTCACGCGCGACCGCGACTGAGATCGCGGCGTCAGGCGGACTTCGCCAACCGATAGCGCCAGTCGGCGGCAAGCTCGGGAAGCCGCGCCAACTCCGCGGCGTCCGCACGCAACGAGAAGCGGTTCGCCATCACCTGCGCCACGCGCCGGACGGTCCACGCGGGGTGAGGATGTGCCACGCGCGCGATGACGGCGCCAGCTTCGATCCATCCCACCTGCAGCACGCGCAGATACCAGCCCGAGCGCCCCGTGTCATGCACGCGGCGGATCAGCCCCGGATCGCCATGCCGCCACGCAAGCCGGTTGCAGGGCGTGCGCGGCTTCGAGACTTCCACGACCACTTCCCCGATGGCCCATCGATCACCGACGGCGACGTGTTCCTCATCGGTGCCGCGGATGGTGAGGTTCTCGCCGAAGGCGCCGGGACCGAGGTTCGGCAACCCCTCCGTGCTCCAGCGCGCATAGTGCTCGATGGCATAGGCCAGCATGGCCTGCTCCGGACCGCCGTGCGCACGGCGGTCGGCCACCGCATCGCCCGCGAGTCCGGTCGTCGTGAGCTGTACGCGACCGGTCACCGCTCGCTTGTCGATGGCGCTGAGATAGGCGCCGCCGTCATCGGGAGCGAGGTAGGACTGCGGCGTGCCGACCTGGATGGAGACGAGCGCGAGGCCGGTACCGCCCTCAGACATCGCCGGCCGGCTTCGCCGTCGAACGGTCGATCTCCATGTCCTCCCACGACGCCGGATCGTCGAGCGATTCGAGGTGGGTGAAGACGGTGACGTTCGGCACCGTGTTGCGCAGTTCCTCCTCTAGGCGCTCGAGGAACTGGTGGCCGCGCTGCACCGTCCAGTCGCCGGGCACGAGCACGTGCAGCGAGCAGAAGCGGCGCGGGCCGGCCTGGCGCGTGCGGAGGGCGTGATACTGGATGCCGAGCGGCAGGTGCTTGTCGAGCACCTCCTTGAGCGCCGCCAGCTCGGCCGTGGGAAGCGCCTTGTCCATGAGCCCTCCCACCGAGTCGCGGAGGATCCGGTAGCCCGTCCAGACGATGTTGGCCGCCACCAGCAGCGCCACGAGCGGGTCGAGCACGAGCCAGCCCGTGGCCACCGCCGCGCCGACGCCCACCAGCACGCCCACCGAGGTCCACACGTCGGTGAGCAGGTGGTGCGCGCTGGCCTTGAGACTGATGGAGTCGTTCCGCTTCGCGGCGCGCAGCAGCACCAGGGCCACGCCGAGATTCACCACCGATGCCACGACCGAGATGCCGAGACCCACGCCGACCGATTCGAGCGGCTGCGGATGCAGGAGGCGCCGCACCGCGGCCAAGGCGATGCTCCCGGCGGCCACGATGATGAGCGAGCCCTCCACCACCGCCGAGAAGTATTCGGCCTTGCTGTGACCGTAGCGATGGTCTTCGTCGGGCGGTCGCGCGGCGACGGTGAGCATGGCGAGCGCCATCACGCCGCCCACGAGGTTCACCACCGACTCGAGCGCATCGGACAGGAGGCCCACCGACCCGGTGATGAAGTAGGCGGTCGCCTTCAGCGCCATCGTGAAGACGGCAGCGGCGATGGTCAGCCAGGCGAAGCGGGTCAGCGAGGAGCGGTCCACGCCGGGCCTCAGAGGTCCCTGGCGTAGCGCGCGAGCATCTCGTCCTGCGTCTCGGCGGGTGCCGTGAGGCCGATCTGGTCGTTGATCATCCGGCCGATGGTGGGCAGCGCCGAGCGCTCGACCTGCGCGGCCGCGCTCCAGAGCTGCGAGCGCATGAAGGCCTTGGCGCA
>JBJMOZ010000298.1:0-8200 GCA_045803465.1 Gemmatimonadales bacterium
GGATGCGCTCGACGCCCGCGCCGCCGACCTGCTGGGCCTCGACACCGAGGAGCGCCGTGGACTGGTGGCTGCGGCCGGCCATTCGCGCTGAGGCGCTGCAACGGGTAGCGGAGCCGCTGGCCACCGCGCTCCGCGCTGGTCCGGCAGCTCCTCGTGAAATCGTGCGCGCCTTCGTGGAAGCGATGCAGCCGGCAGAGGCGGAGATGGAAACGCCGGGGTGGCTCCGCCCCGAGCAGCGCACGCTCGTGCGGCGCTGTGCCGCGGCGATCGCGCGTCACGGGGGTTGTCTGCTCGC
This sequence comes from Gemmatimonadales bacterium, assembly GCA_045803465.1. Lineage (GTDB taxonomy): Bacteria > Gemmatimonadota > Gemmatimonadetes > Gemmatimonadales > GWC2-71-9 > JAGGAG01. The sequence continues at coordinate 296 of JBJMOZ010000298.1, forward strand.
CGAGCCGGTAGGGGCGGGCAAGACGTGGATGGCGCTCGCCCTGGCCCGGGCGTTCCAGCCGGACGAGCCAACTCCGGTGCTCGTGCCTGCGCCGCTCCGTCGGCAGTGGCTCCGCATCGCCGACAGTCTGGGCGTGCGAGTGCATGTGGGAACCCATGCTGCCGCGAGCCGTGGCCGCATGCCGGAAGGCGGCCGCCTTGCGATCATCGACGAAAGCCAGCACTTCCGCACCATGGGCACGAAACGCCACCAGCACACCGCCCGCTGGCTGGTGAACCGACGTGCGCTGCTGCTTTCGGCCACCCCGGTGGTGAACCGTCTCTCGGATCTTGCTGCGCAACTGCTGCTGGTCGTTCGTGACTCGGCGCTGGCCGACGCAGGCATATCGTCGCTCTCGGCGCTGCTCGCCGGCGATGTCGGGCATCCGGCACTTGGCGAATTGCTCGTTGCACGAACTCGGCCAGCGCCCATGACGACGACTGCGAGGGAGATCGCAACATTCGACGATACTGCCGACCTCGTACGGTCCATCGAGGCACTTCGCCTATCTGCCTCCCGCCCCATCCGCGAGCTGCTCCACAACGTATTCTGGCGTGCCGCCGCCTCGAGTCCCGCCGCCCTCGCCGAGACAGCTCGTCGCTATGGACGACTCCTGGAGCATGCCCGTGAGGCCGCAGATGCCGGGCGGCGCGTCGATCGCGCGATGGTGCGCCTGTTCGCGGGCGCGGAGCTGGAGCAGCTCGTGCTCTGGGAGTTGCTGCCGGAAGCGTCCGCTTCCGGGCTCGAACTTGCAGACCTGCCTGACGTGCGACGCGTGGAGCAGCAGGCGATGGCTGCTCGACACGTGGACGACGCCCGCGCAGCGGCGCTCCGCGAGGTGCTGTCCGATGACCGTCGCTCCGTGGTGTTCACCACTCGTCGAGCCACGCTCGCCTGGTTGCGCGAGCGGCTCGCCGACGCGCGCATCGGCTGGTGCACAGGGAGCGAGGCCGGCATCGGCCGGGGGCGTACGTCGCGTGCTTCGGTGCTCGACTGGTTCCGCTCGGATGTCACGATCGACCCTGCCGCAGCGGGGCTCGCGCCACGGCACCTGCTCACCACCGATGTCGCCGCCGAGGGGCTCGATCTGGGGCGCGCCGAACGCGTGGTGCACTACGATCTCCCGTGGACCGACGCACGACTGGCGCAGCGCGAGGGGCGCATGCAGCGTGGAAGCGTGCAGACCCGCGAGGTGGTGACGATCCCACCGCCGCACGCGCTCGCGGCGCGGCTCGGTGTGCACGCCACGCTCGCCCGGAAGCATCGGCTGCCCGCGCGCATCGGCCTGACGATCGCGGGCGATGAACTCTGGCTCTGGCGGGAGCGGCTGTTGTCGCTCGCGCCCGAGGCGTCGCCACGCACTGGCGTCGCGCGCGTGGAGAGCGAGCGAACGGGCATCCTGGCGGGATACCGCGTGGGTGCGCCGGATGGCGATGGCTCGGTCTCGCTGGCCTGGCTGCACGCCGATGGCACCTGCGAGTCGCCCGATGTGCTTCGGGCGCTGCTGGCGGAGGCGGCCGACGCTCGCTCGCTTCCGCTCGCCGCCGGCGAGCGTCGGGCCGTTCTCGGGCGAATCGCAGGGCACCTGCGGGCGCGGGTGCAGTCGAGCCAACGCTCGGCGTGGCAACCCATGCCTGGACGCGAGGGCGTCACGCGGGTGCTCGCACGACTCTGGGAGCTCGCGCGTCGGGCCGCACGTGACCGCGACCAGGCCTCGCTGGTGCGCCTGCAGGCGGCGATCCGCTTCGTGGGCGGCGGGCACACGACGGGCGAAGCGGCCCTGGTTGTCGAACTGGCCAATGCCGACGACGGCACGCTGCGACGCGCGCTCGCTCGCCTGCCGGAGGCCACCGGAACGGACCTCCCGACGCTTCGCCTCGTGGGCGCGATCGTCTTCGGCGCTCGCCTACCGTCCGGCGCACGCGCGGCTACGTTTGGCCGCCATGACACGCTACACGACGGTGCTCTTCGACCTCGACGGAACCCTGATCGACTCGATCCGGCTGATCCTCGACAGCTATCACCACACCCTGCAGGCCCACGGCTTCCCGGCGCGGACGGATGAGCAATGGCTTGCCGGCGTCGGCACCCCGCTGCGCATCCAGTTCGCCGACTGGGGCCACGACGCCGACCTGCTCGAGGCGATGGTGGCCACGTATCGCGAGTTCAACCTCGCGCACCACGACCGGATGGTGACGGTCTATCCCGGCATCGGCGACATGCTGCGCCAGTTGCATGAGGGCAGGCTCAAGCTCGGGCTGGTGACCAGCAAGAACCGGCAGGGCGCGCTCCGCGGCCTGCAGCTCACCGGGCTCGCGGACTATTTCGAGGTGCTCGTGTGCGCCGACGACGTGACGCATCCGAAGCCCCATCCCGAACCCGTGGAGCGTGCCCTCGCCCTGCTCGGAGCCGACCGCGCCGACACGGTGTTCATCGGGGACAGCATTCACGACATGCATTCGGGCCGCGCGGCCGGAGTGGCGACGGCCGCGGCGCTCTGGGGACCGTTCGGCCGGACGCACCTCGAGGGAACGGAGCCGGATCACTGGCTCGGGACGCCGCATGACGTGGTGGAGATGCTGGCGGTGGGAGCGAGAGGCGCGGCGAGCTGAGGCCGCCTTACACGCCGCTCAGCCCCGCTTGCTCCCGTACCACCCCCGCAATTCCCGACCAGTCGAGCCCATCCCTCCCCGCCGCCAGCGCCGTCAGGAACCGGCTCCTGAGCAATTCCGCCACCGGCAACGGTGTGCGACTCGCCTCCCCCGCCTCGAGCACCAGCCGCATGTCCTTGAGCCCGAGCGCCATCGCGAATCCCGGCGGCGTGAACTCGCCCTTCGCGATCATCGCGCCGTAACGCTTCACCACCGGGCTGCCGAAGAGCGTACCCGTGAGCATATCGAGCAACTGCAGGGGCGGGATATCGCCCTTCTCGCCGAGCGCCAGCGCTTCGGCGATGATCTCGATGTTCGCCGCGATCAGGAAGTTGCCGCACAGCTTGGCGAGTGCCGCCTGTCGGGCGCCCGGCATCGCGAAGGTGCCCTGCCCGAGCGCCGCGAACACCGGAGCGAGCGTCTCGAGATGATCGGCGTCGCCGCCCGGCACGATCCAGAGCTGCCGTGCCGCCGCCGCTTCCGGGCGCCCGAAGACGGGCGCCGCCACGAATGACTGTCCCGCAGCGCGATGCGCGTCGGAGAGCCGGTCGGCCAGGGCCACCGAGATGGTGCTCATGCCGACGTGCAGCGCACCGCGCCGCAGCGCGCCGAGGAGCCGCCCCTCGCCGAACGTCACCGCCTCTACTGCCGCGTCCTCCGACAGCATCGTGATCGCGATCCCGGCATCCTGCACCGCCTGCGCGATGGTGGAACACTCCCTGGCGCCCTCGACCGCGCCGCCGGAGCGGTTCCAGGTGCGCACGCCGAAGCCGGCGTCGACGAGATTGCGGGCCATGGGCCGGCCCATGTGGCCCAGGCCCAGGAAGGCAATGGTGCTGGAAGGCGAGGTCGCGGTCATGATGTCCCCGTCGGCGCATGCTGAGGAAATGTTCAGGAAAGACGAATGGGCGACCATCGCATGTGCTAGCGACGGTCGCCCATTCGTGACTGGGGCGGCTGGGGTCGAACCAGCAACCTTCCGGTTAACAGCCGGACGCTCTGCCAGTTGAGCTACACCCCAATGGTGCGACATGATGCGGCGGGGTCAACGAGAGTAGGGGCTCCTCCGGACAGGGTCAAGAGCGGCGCCACGCATCTATTGACCGCCCGCATCGTGGCGCGGTACCCTACGGATCGATGGCGAGCACGATGTCGCACCCGCCAGGGTGCCTTCCCTCCCGATGGCGAACACTCAAGGAGCTCCGTGATGAAGCGTCCGGTCACCCTCACGGTCAACGGCGCGCGGACGACCGTCGAGGTCGAGCCGCGGGCCCTGCTCGTGCACGTGCTGCGCGACGAGCTGAACCTCACGGGCACCCACATCGGCTGCGACACGAGCCAGTGCGGCGCCTGCACCGTGATCATCGACGGCTACGCCGTGAAGAGCTGCACCGTGCTCGCCGTGCAGGCGGAGGGGCAGCCCATCACGACCATCGAGGGCATGGGCAGCGTCGACGCGCTGCACCCGCTGCAGCAGGCATTCTGGGAGAAGCACGGGCTGCAGTGCGGCTTCTGCACGCCGGGCATGATCATGACGGCGTCGGACCTGCTGTCGCACAACCCCGATCCCTCCGAGGAGGAGATCCGGCACGCGCTCGAGGGCAACTACTGCCGCTGCACCGGCTACGTGAACATCGTGGCCGCCGTGAAGCACGCGGCCGGCCTGATCCGCGAGGGCGCCAGGGCCGGCGCCCTCGCTTGAGGAGAGCGACATGACGAGCATCATGGGATCCGGCATCCGGCGGCGCGAGGGCCCGCGCCTGATCACCGGGGCCGCGACCTACACCGACGACATCAAGCTGCCCGGCCTCACCTACGCGGCCTTCCTGCGCAGTCCGTACGCCCACGCGAAGATCACGAAGATCGACACCAGCCTCGCCAAGGCCGCGCCCGGCGTCGTCGCCGTCTACACCGGCGCCGACGTGAACCCGCACGTGCTGCCGGTGCTCTGCGCGTGGAATCCACCCAACTGCGACCTCAAGGTGCCGCCGCACCCGGTGCTCGCACAGGACAAGGTGCGCTACGTCGGCGACGCGGTGGCGATGGTGGTGGCCGAGACACGCGCGCAGGCGCGTGATGCCATCGACCTGATCGACGTCGACTACGACACGCTCCCCGCCGAGGCCGATCCCGAGAAGGCGCTCGAGCCCGGCGCGCCGCAGTTCCACGACGACGTGCCCGGCAACAGGGCGTTTCTGTGGGAAGTGCTCGGCGGCGATCCCGATGGCGCCTTCGCCAGCGCGGAGGTGACGACGAAGCTGCGCATCGTGCAGCAGCGCCTGCTGCCCACCGCCATCGAGGCGCGCGCCGCGGTGGCGAGCTTCCACAAGGGCACCGGCCAGCTCACGCTCTGGTGCACCACGCAGAACCCGCACATCCACCGCTTCCTCTACTCGGTGATGCTCAAATTGCCCGAGCACAAGGTGCGCATCATCGCGCCCGAGGTGGGCGGCGCGTTCGGCTCGAAGATTCCCGCGTACGCCGACGAGGCCGTCGCGGCCTGGGCCTCGATGCAGCTCGGCCGCCCGGTGAAGTGGACCGAGGACCGCTCCGAGAACTACAAGGTCACCATCCACGGACGCGACCACGTCCAGTACGTCGAGATGTGCGGCACGAGGGACGGCAAGATCACCGGCATCCGCGGCAAGATCTTCGCCGGCCTCGGCGCCTACGCCTCCACGGCGGGTCCGGGCATCCCGACCATCCTGCACGGTCTCGTCTACTCGGGCGCCTACACGATTCCGAACATCCGCTGCACCGTGCACGGCGCCTACACGTCCACTGCACCCGTGGATGCCTATCGTGGGGCGGGCCGCCCGGAGGCCGCGTACCTCGTCGAGCGCCTCGTCGACACCTTCGCGCGCGAGTGCGGGCTCGACCCCGTCGATGTGCGCCGCAAGAACTTCATCCCGAAGGACGCCTTCCCCTACACCGTCGCCACCGGCGTCACCTACGACTCCGGCAACTACGAGCCCGCACTCGACAAGGCGCTCGCGAAGGTGGACTACAAGGCGTTCCGCAAGCAGCAGGAGGAGGCGCGGAAGAGGGGCCGGTACCTGGGCATCGGCGTCGTGTCGTACATCGAGATCTGCGGCCTCGGGCCCTCGCAGGTGGCCGGCGCCGTGGGCTTCGGCGGCGGACTCTACGACTCGGCCATCGTGCGCGTGTACCCGACCGGCATGGTGCGCGTGTACATCGGCGCGAGCCCGCACGGCCAGGGCCAGGAGACGACATTCGCGCAGGTGATTGCGGACGAATTCGGCATCGCGGTCGAGAACGTCGAGATCGTGCACGGCGACACCGAGACCACCCCGCAGGGCTGGGGTACCTACGGCAGCCGCACCACGGCCGTCAGCGGCTCGGCGATGAAGGTCGCGGCCACGCGCGTCAAGGAGAAGGCGAAGAAGCTCGCCGCCCACCTGCTCGAGGCCAGCGAGGCCGACCTCGAGTGGCAGGACGGCGCCTTCGTGGTGAAGGGCACCGATCGCAAAAAGACATTCGCCGACCTGGCCGTGATGGCCAACGTCGCCTGGAACATGCCGGCGGGCCTCGAGCCCGGCCTGGAGGCGACGGCGTTCTTCGATCCGTCGAACTTCGTCTATCCGTTCGGCTCGCACGTCTGCACCGTCGAGGTCGATCCCGAGACGGGCGTCGTGAACATCCTCCGCTACATCGCGGTGGATGACTGCGGACCGCAGATCAACCCGGTCATCGTGCAGGGCCAGATCCACGGCGGCGTCATCCAGGGCATCGGCGAGGCGCTGCAGGAGATCGCCATCTACGACGAGGACGGTCAGCTGCTCACCGGCACCATGATGGACTATGCCGTGCCCAAGGCGTCGCAGATGCCGCACATCGAGACCGACCACACCGTCACGCCCTCGCCGGTCAACCCGCTCGGCATCAAGGGGTGCGGCGAGGCCGGCACCATCGCGTCGGCCGCGTGCGTCATGAACGCCATCATCGACGCGCTGCAGCCGTTCGGCATCCGGCACATCGACAAGCCGGCCACGCCCGCGCGCGTCTGGGCCGCCATCCAGGCCACGAAGGCCGCCACGCAGGGAGCGAGCTGATGATCCCCACCGACTTCGACTACGTCCGCGCCAGGAGCCTGCGCGAGGCACTCGACGCCGTCGCGGGCGCCGACGGCGTGAAGGTCATCGCCGGCGGCCACAGCCTCCTGCCGATGATGAAGTTCCGCCTCGTGCAGCCCTCGAAGCTCGTGGACATCGGCGCCATCGAGGAGCTGCGGGGCATCGCCGAGCACCGGAAGGGCGCCCGGATCGGCGCCACCACCACGTATCGCGAGATGATCGGCTCGCAGCTGCTGCGCGAGCGGTTCCCGATCCTCGCGGAGGCCGCGAGCGTGATCGGCGACCGGCAGGTGCGTAACCGAGGCACCGTCGGCGGCTCCGTCGCCCACGCCGACCCGGCGTCCGACATGCCGGCGGTGATGCTCGTCCTCGGCGCGGAATTCGTGCTGCGCTCCAAGCGCGGCATCCTGCCGGCGGCGAAGCGAAGCGTCACGGCGAGCGAGTTCTTCCAGGGCGCCTTCACCACGGCGCTCGCGGAAGGCGAATTGCTCACCGAGATCATCCTCCCGGGTCCGCCCAAGGGCGCCGGCATGGCGTACGTGAAGCACACGGCGCCGGCGTCGGGCTACGCGCTCGCGGCCGCGGCTGCCGTCGTGGGCCGCACGCGCAAGACGATCAGCCACATCCAGGTGGCCACCACCGGCGTCGGCGAAAGCCACCGCTTCGTGCACGCGGTGCAGGAGCTCGTCGGCACCAAGGGCGAGCCCGAGCTGGTGGCACGCATCGCGGCCCGCGCATTCGAGGGAGTGGAGATCCAGGGCGACGTGCACTCCCCGGCCGACCACCGCCGCGCGCTCGCGTCGGTGATGGTGCGCCGCGCCATCGAGAAGGCGCTGGAGCGCGCACGATAACCACGTCCGCGCCCGTCGTCGCGGTCCTTCTCGCCGCCGGCCGCGCCACGCGGTTCGGCGGCGAGAAGCTGCTGGCCCCTCTCGCCGGACGACCACTGGCCGGTCACATCGCGGACACGCTGCGACGCGCGCTCGACATGGACATGCTGCAAGGCGTGCTCGCCGTCGTGCGCGAGCGAGGCACACCGCTTGGCACGCTGCTGGAAGCGACTGGACTCTCACTGGTCGAGGCGCCCGACGCCGAGAAGGGCATCGCGCACAGCCTGCGTG
>JBJMOZ010000364.1:0-7699 GCA_045803465.1 Gemmatimonadales bacterium
CGTCGCGGCCTTGCCGGCGTCGGGCGTGGTCTCGGTGGCGTGGATATAGAGGTGACAGGCGCCCGGATGGCGGACGTCCTGCTCCACGGCCCTGCCCAGCACGCGATGGATCTCGCGCACCGACGGCTTCTCGAGCGACCACGTCCCCCGGCGCGGCTCCAGCAGCATGAGCGACTCGGCGTAGAGCGTCTGCACATCGACGTCGGCCGGGCGGGCGGCGGCCACCGGCGCCATGGCGGCGGCGTACGCCGAATCGAGGCGCCGGCGCGCAAGCGTGTCGGTGGCGGTGCCGTACCGGGTGGCGAGGGCACGCACCAGGTCGCGCTCCACCGGCGTCCCGGACTTCTTCACCAGCCGGCCGGCGATGCGGACCGCATCGAAGGCCCGCCGCACGTTGGCCGCATCCATTCCCTCGTTCAGGTACGGCCCGAGCGCCCACGCCTCGCCCCAGAAGCACATCGCGCACGCCGGATCGGCCCGCTCGGCCATGCGGAAACTGCGCCGCGCGCCATGCACGTCGAAGGCGTACATGAACGTCACGCCCTGGTCGAAGTACGTCTGCGCCTCGGCCGACACCGTGCTGACCCGACGGCCGAACCCGCCGAGCACGGCGCGATCGTATCGGCCGATGGGCGTGCTATCGGTGATGGCACCGGGCAGTGTGACGTGGGAGGCTTCGGAATGCTGGGCCGCGAGGGGGCCCGCGAGCAGGAAGAGGAGTGGCAGACAGCGGCGCATCCGGCTGGTCCGGTAGAAGGATGCGGAAGATTACCCTGGGGGTACCGCATTACCCCGGCTCGTGGTCTCTTAGACTCGAAACTCTGCAACCGCTCACTCTCACGGAGCACGGCACATGGCGGACAGGAAGATCATCGCAATCGTCGGCGCCACCGGCGCCCAGGGCGGCGGGCTGGCGCGGGCCATCCTGGCCGACAGGAACGGCGGATTCGCCGCGCGCGCCCTCACCCGCAAGACCAATTCGGAGAAGGCCGTCGAGCTCCAGAAGGCCGGCGCCGAAGTGGTCGAGGCCGATCTCGACAGCATCGAGAGCCTGACGAAGGCATTCACCGGCGCCCACGGCGTCTTCGCGCTCACCAACTTCTGGGAGCACTTCAGCGCCGAGAAGGAGCTCGAGCAGGCGAAGAACATGGCGGAGGCGGCGAAGCAGGCGGGCGTGAAGCACCTCATCTGGTCGTCGCTCGAGGACACGCGGAGGTTCATGTCGCTCGACGACCCGCGCATGCCGACGCTGCACGGCAAGTACAAGGTGGAGCACTTCGACGCGAAGGGCGAGGCGGACGCCGAATTCATGAAGCGCGGCGTGCCGACGACGATCCTGATCACGTCGTTCTACTGGGACAACTTCATCTACTTCGGTGCGGGTCCTGCGAAAGGGCCGGACGGCACGCTGGCCATCACCTTCCCGATGGGAGACAAGCCGCTCTCCGGCATTGCCGCCGAGGACATCGGCAAGGTGGCCTACGGCATCTTCAAGGCGGGTGACCGCTACATCGGCAAGAAGGTGGGCATCGCGGGCGAGCACCTGACGGGCGAGGAATTGGCGGCGAAGTTCACCAGGGCGCTCGGGCAGCCGGTGCGCTACAACGACGTGCCGCCGGACGTGTACCGCAGCTTCCCGTTCCCGGGCGCCGTCGACATGGGCAACATGTTCCAGTTCAAGCGCGACTTCAACGACGCGTTCGTGAGCGCGCGGGACATCGAGCACACGCGGAAGCTCAATCCGGAGCTGCTGACCTTCGATCAGTGGCTGGCGAAGTACGCCGACAAGGTGCCGCTCGGCTGAGCCGGCGCCCACCGTCGCTGCGAGGAGCGAGCGCAGCGGCGGTGGCTGCCCTCTAGCCCCGCCCTCCCGGCCGCCGCGGCCCGCGTCGCCGCCGCGACCCGCCGCCTTCTCCTCCAGACCCACCCTGACCTGCACCACCCTGTCCCCCTCGCCCCGCCTGTCCCTGCGGCCGTCGCGCCGCCGCTTCCTTCCGCGCCGCGTTGATCTTCGCCCGCTCGCGATCCTGCGCCTTGCGCGCCCGGATCTCCGCGATGCGCTCGGCGAGCGGGATCTCGAGCTTCACCTGCGGCTTCGCGTGATAGTCGAAGTCCGGCAGCGTCACCCGCGGCAACCGCTTCGAGATGGCGCGCTCGATGGCGCGCAGCTCGTTCTCCTCGTCCGGCGCCACGAAGGTGAACGCCTCGCCCGTCGCCTCCGCGCGGCCGGTGCGGCCCACGCGATGGATGTAGTCCTCCGCCACCGCCGGCACGTCGAAGTTCACCACGTGGCCGAGTGCCTCGACGTCGATGCCGCGCTGGGCGATGTCGGTGGCGACGAGCACGCGGATCGAGCCCTTCTTGAACCCGGCGAGCGCCGCCGTGCGCTGCGGCTGCGAGCGGTTGCCGTGGATGCGATCGACCACGATGCCGGCCTTCTCGAGCTGCTGGAAGAGCCGGTTGGCGCGGTGCTTGGTGCGGGTGAACACCAGCACCTCCTTCAGCACCTTGCGCTGCAGCAGCTCGAGCAGCAGGGCCGACTTGAGCTCCTGCGCCACCGGATAGACGGCCTGCGTGATGCCCGTGGCCGGCGCGGCCTGCCGCTCCACGTTGATGGTGACGGGGTGCTTCAGCATCTCGCGCGTGAGGGTGGCGATCGGCGGCGGCATCGTGGCGCTGAAGAACAGCGTCTGGCGCTTCGCGGGCAGCGCGCGCAGGATGCGCCTGATGTCCGGCAGGAAGCCCATGTCGAGCATCCGGTCGGCCTCGTCGAGCACGAGGAACTCGATGTGGTCGAGTTTCGTGTACGCCGCCTTCATGTGGTCGAGCAGCCGGCCCGGCGTCGCGATCAGCACGTCGACGCCGGCGCGGATGGCGTGTTCCTGCGGTCCCATGCCGACGCCGCCGTAGATCGCGGCCGCCGTGATCGGCGTGTGGGTGGCGAGCGCATTGAGCTGCTCGAGGATCTGCGCCGCGAGCTCGCGCGTGGGCGTCACCACCAGCGCGCGCGTGGTGCGGCGCGGCTTGGCCAGCAGCTGCTGCAGGATCGGCAGGAGGAACGCCGCCGTCTTCCCGCTCCCCGTCGCCGCGCACGCCAGCAGGTCGCGCCCCTCGAGCGCCGGCGGGATCGCCTCCGCCTGGATCGGCGTGGGGCGGACGAAGCCCAGTTCCTTGAGCCCCATCTGGAGCGACTTGTCGAGCTGCAGCGTGGTGAACGCCATCACGGACCCTTCACTGGAGTGCAAACAAGGCGGGGGCAGGTCACCGACCCGCCCCCGGAGAACGACGCCCCAAGATAAACCCCTTGCCCGCACCCCTCACAGCCCGCTCGGGAACGCCTCCATCTCCGCATGCGTCACCGGCAGCTGCATCGGCACCAGCGCGTGCGTCTCGTCGATGAACAGGAAGGCATCGTAGCGGCGCGCCACCTGCGTCGGCACGTAGTTGCCGTAGTGCTCGTGCTGCGGCCGGTACACGACGCCGACGGCCCGGTGGTCGCACCACGACTCGAGCCCCGGGATGCCGCCGTGCTCCTCGCCGTCGAAGAGCAGCAGGATGTCCTTCCCCTTGCCCGCGCGGTGCAGCACGTCCTCCCAGCTGCCCGCACGGGCCGCCGGCAGCGTCATGCGGCGCGGCGCGGCGCCCCAGGCGTCGCCCGCGATCACCTTGCCGCGATGCGTGCCGAAGCCCACCAGCGCCACGCCCTCGCGATCGGTCGGCGACTCGCCGTGTGCCTCGCGCACCAGCTGGCCCACGTTCACCATGCCGGTGCGCGCCATGTCGGTGTAGCGCGCGTCGCCGATGTGGGTGTTGTGCTCCCACACGATGGCCTTGGCGTGGCGTCCGTGATGGTGCACCAGCCGCTCGAGCGTCTCCACCATGTGCCGGTCGCGCACGTTCCACGACGCGCTGTCGCCGCGCACCATCGTGCGATAGTAGTGCTCCGCGTTCCGGGCCACGAGCGCGTTCTGCTCCGCGTCGAAGTACGACTCCCGGCCGTCCTCGCGATACTCGCTGGCGCGCGCGCGCAGGGCGGCCAGCATCGCCACCGCCTCGTCCTCGCAGGAGGTGGGCACGAGCGCCGTCGCACGGGCGTACTCCTGCTCGTCGTCGTAGTACGGCTCGAAGCAGCCGTAGGCGCGGCGCGCGGCGCGCGCGGCGGCGGGATCGATCCGCTCGAGGTATTCCACCACCGCACGCATCGAGTCCCAGAGCGAATACACGTCGAGCCCGTAGAATCCCACGGGCTCGGTGCCGGCGCCGAAGTTGTACTCGCGCAGCCATTCGACGAGGAACGCCATCTCGCGATTGCCCCACATCCAGGTGGGCCACCGCTCGAATGCGTGCAGCGCCTCTTCCACGTTCGTCGGCGCGCCGCGCATCCGCTTGACGTAGCGATTGATGCGATAGCAGTCGGGCCAGTCGCCCTCGACGGCCACGAACGAGAAGTCCCGCTCCTCGATCAGTCGCCGCGTCAGCTCGGCGCGCCATGTGTAGAACTCCGACGTCCCGTGCGTCGCCTCGCCCAGCAGCACGTACCGCGCGTCGCCGATGTGGTCGATGAGCGGGTCGAGGTCCGCGGGCGTCCGCAACGGACGCGCCGCGCGGCGCACGCGGGCGGCGAGCATGTCGAGGACGTCGGAATGGCCGGACTCGCCGGCGGGCGGTGCGGACACAATGGCCTGCGGGGTTCGGGGCGTCGTGGGTGCCTGTTGTGCGGGTACCCCACGGTGCGCTGGCGTGTTCGCATGTGCGCGATGTCGGGACGCTTGCGACGCGCGATGTTCGGGAATTGATTCGGCGGTGTACCGGGCCGTGGCACGCGGGGACGGGCTTCGCGTCGCGGGACATGTGCGGAAGGGGGATGCATGAAGACGTTCGTGCTGCTGTGTGCGCTGGGCGTGGTGGCGTGCGATGCCACCGCGCAGAAGTCGGCGCTCGACCGTCCGCTGGACGGCATCGCGACGGTCGTGGTGGTCGCGAAGGGCCTGGACCATCCGTGGAGCCTGGCCTTCCTGCCCGACGGCCGCGCGCTCGTGACGGAGAAGTCCGGCCAGCTGCGCTACCTCGCCAAGGACGGCAAGCTCTCCGAGCCGCTCGCCGGCGTGCCGAAGGTCGACGACGGCGGCCAGGGCGGCCTGCTCGACGTCGCGCTCGATCCCAAGTTCGCCGGCAACCGCCTCGTGTACCTCTCGTTCTCCGAGCCGGGCGACGACGGCACGGCCGGCACGGCGGTCGCCAGGGGACGCCTGGGCGAGCGCGGACTCGAGGACGTGCGGGTCATCTACCGGCAGGTGCCGAAGGTCAAGAGCGGCAACCACTACGGCTCGCGTCTGGTGTTCGATCGCGACGGCGCGCTGTTCGTCACCCAGGGCGACCGCTTCAACCAGCGCCCGCTGGTGCAGGATCTCACGACCGACATCGGCAAGATCGTGCGCATCACCACCGACGGCGGTGTGCCGGCCGGCAATCCGTTCGCGAACAAGCCGGGCGCGCGTCCCGAGATCTGGAGCTACGGTCATCGCAATGCGCAGGGCGCGGCGCTGCATCCCGCCACGGGCCGGCTGTGGACGGTCGAGCACGGCGCGCAAGGCGGCGACGAGCTCAATCATCCCGAGGCAGGCAAGAACTATGGCTGGCCCGTGATCACCTACGGCGTGGACTACTCGGGCGAGAAGATCGGCGAGGGCACGGCGAAGGCGGGGATGGAGCAGCCGGTGCACTACTGGGACCCGTCGATCGCACCGTCGGGCCTGCTCATCTACACCGGCGACGCATTCCCCGACTGGAAGGGCGACTTCTTCGTCGGCTCGCTCAAGTTCGGGCGGCTGGTGCGCCTCGAGCTCGACGGCGACAAGGTGGTGAAGGAAGAGCGCTACCTGGGCGAGCGCGGCGAGCGCATCCGCGACGTGGTGCAGGGACCGGACGGGTTCATCTACCTGTTGACCGACGCAGACCCGGGCTCGGTGCTGCGACTGGAGCCCGTGCGAAGCGCGAAGTAGGGCGTCCTGCGTGAAGGAGCGCCGCGGCTACTCCGCCGCCGCCTCCCGCGCTCTGGCCTCGGCGCACGGCTCCGCGAGCCGCGCCCGCACCCGGTCGAGCAGCTGCACCAGTTGCACCTGCTCGGCGTCGCTCAGCATCCCGAACTGCCGTGCGTGCAACTCGTCCAGCATCGGCCCGAGCCGATCCAGCAGCTCCACGCCCTGCGGCGTGATGAGGCACCGCGTCACGCGCCGATCCTCCGCGCAGCGATGGCGCTCGACCAGCCCCGCCGCCGTCAGGCGCTCGAGCAGGCGCGGCACGTCCGGGTCGCGCTTCACGAGCCGCTTGCCCACGTCATGCGTCGAGATGCCCTCGGGACCCGAGCCGCGCACGATGCGAAGCGCGTTGTACTGGGTGGGCGTGATGCCGTGCGCCTTCAGGAAGGCGGTCGCCTCCCCATTCAGATCGTCCGATGTGCGTTGCAGGGTCAACAGGGCCTCCACCGCCGAGCTCGCGAACGGCACCGACTGGCCGATTTCCCGTCTCAGGGACCCGATATCAGAGCCGCTCTTGACAGAATCCATGTTACAACATTAATATGTTGGTGTGCGGGGGGCCAGACCCCCCGAAGTTTTGAACCAAAAGGTGTTTAAACACCCACTTTCCCGGCCCTGCCGGAGGACTACAATGACCCAGACCATCGCGCCGGCTACCGGCATCGCCACTTGGAGCATCGATACCGCGCACTCCGAGCTCACCTTTCGGGTTCGCCACCTCGCCGGCCGCGTCCGCGGCTCGTTCAAGGAGTGGCAGGGCACGCTCGAGGTCGATCCAGCCGACCTGACCGCCGGTTCCGCCAACATCACCGTGGAGGCCGCCTCGATCAATACCGAGAACGCCGACCGCGATGCGCACCTGCGCAGCGCCGACTTCTTCGACGTCGAGAAGTATCCGACCCTGAGCTTCACCAGCACCAGCCTGGAGCTCGACGGCGACGAGATCGTGCTCACCGGCGACCTCGACCTGCGCGGCGTCACCAGGCCGGTGGTGCTCAAGGGTACCTACGGCGGGGTCGTGAATGACCCGTGGGGCGGCAAGCGCATCAACTTCGAGGCCAAGGGCAAGATCAACCGGAAGGATTTCGGTCTCGCGTGGGGCACGCTCGTCGAGGGCATCGCGCTCGTCGGCGACGTCGTGGAGATCGACCTCGCGATCGAGGCCGTGCGCGCCTGATCAGGCCCAGGGCGGCCGGCCGACGATCGTCGGCGTGAACCCGAGTGCGTGCGCGATGGCGCACTCGGTCTCGAAGAGGTCGGCGAGCGCGTCCTGCACGCTCCCGGCCTCGTCGAGCGTATAGCGGATCATCAGGTGCACGGTGTCGTCGGCGTCCTCGACGCAGATGGCCACCCGCTCGGGCTGCGTGAACGGCGCCACGCCCTCCTCGAACCACTCGGCCGCCAGGCTCGCGGCCGCCCGGCATCCCTCCAGGTCACGCCCCGTGTCGGGGCCGATGCGCACGCCACCTTCCAGCACCAGCCGTCCGTCGTCGGCCCGCCGCGCCACCCGCGCGCCGAGGGCCACCGGTGTCCAGCGCGTCAGGCCGTCGCGCGCCAGGCCGCGCAGCTCCCACCACCGCGCCGCCAGTGGTGCGGGTTCGTCTCGCAGCCGGTTCTCGGCGTCCAGCGTGGCGAGGCGTTCGGCAAGCTCGGGCGTCATG
>JBJMOZ010000046.1:0-11689 GCA_045803465.1 Gemmatimonadales bacterium
AACTCGGGGCGGTCGTGCTCGAAGAGCGTGCGGGCGCTGATGCCGGTGTGATGCAGCTGCTGGTCGAAGTCGCGGCGGAACTGCCGGTCGAGCCGCAAGTACAGCGCAATCGCACCGATGGCGAGCAGCACCGCGAATCCCGTCGTGAAGAGAACGGCGAGCCGCACGCGGATGCCGTTCAACGGATACCTCACGTGGTGCCCCGCGCGGGATCGAGGGCGTAGCCCGCTCCGCGCACCGTGTGGAGCAAGGGGACGAGGCCGGGCAGGTCCACCTTCTTGCGCAGCCGTGCGACGTAGACGTCGATCACGTTCGACAACGGGTCGTAATTCTCGTCCCAGACGTGGGCGCTGATCTCCGCCCGGCCAAGCACGCTTCCGGCATGACGCGCGAGAAACTCGAGCAGGGCGTACTCGGTGGTCGTGAGCGGAATGGGCGTGCCGGCACGAATGGCGGAACGGGTGGAGGGATCCACCTGCAGGTCGGCGACGGTGATGACGGTGGCGCGGAAGTCGGGCGCGCGCCGCTCGAGGGCGCGCAGGCGCGCGAGCACTTCCTCGAGCGCGAACGGCTTGACGACGTAGTCGTCCGCGCCGGCGTCGAGACCGGCGACGCGATCGCGCACGCTGTCGCGGGCGGTGAGGACGAGAATCGGTACCCGGTCGCCGCGGCTGCGGATCTCGCGCGCGAGCGCGAGTCCCGAGCCGTCGGGCAGTCCCAGGTCGAGCAGCACACCGTCGTACCGCTCCATCGCCATCCGCACGCGGGCCTCGGCGAGGGTCGGGGCCAGATCCACGGCGTGCGCGGCCTGGCGCAGGCCCTTGGCGAGGCTCGCGGCCAGTGCGGACTCGTCCTCGACCACCAGTATCCGCATGCAAGTCCTCCCGGAGCATCAACTTCCATTGCCGGCGCGCCAGCGTCAATCGTCGCGGCCATTCATGGTGGATTCATCTTCGTGGACTACACTGCGAGGCAATGACACTCCTCATGCTTCTCGCGCTGCTGCAAGCAGGCACCGACACGGTTCGACTCACCGCCGCAGGTGCGCTGCAGCGTGCCGTTGGCCAGGCCGGCACGGTGCACGCGGCCGTAGCGCGGGAACGCGCCGCCCAGGCAGGCATCCGCCACGCGCGCACGTGGAGCAATCCGCTGTTCAACGCCACGGCCGAGAACATCGGTGCGCAGGAGAAGGTCACCGGCAAGTCGGGCCTTGCCGGCATCGAAGGCCAGGTCACGCTGCAGCAGCACCTCACGCTCGGTGGCGACCGCGGCGCGGCGGTGCGCGAGGCCGAAGCCATCGCGGGAGCGGCAGGCGCCGGCGCGACGATGGCACTCGGCGATGCGACCGTCGAGGCGGTGTCGGCGATGGCCGTGGCCACGCGGGACGCGCGCCTCGCGCGGCACAGCGCCGAGGAGGTGACCACGCTCGCTGCTCTCGCGCACGCCATGACGCGCCGGGCGGAGGAGGGCCGCTCCAGCGGCGGCGAGGCGGCGCGCGTGCGGCTCGAGCTCGTCTCCATGCGCTCGCTGGCCGCGCGCCGCGGCGCCGCGGCGGCCGAGAGCCAGGCGGAGCTGGCGCGCCGTCTCGGGGTGCTTACGGCGCAGCCCGTCGTCATCGAATGGCCCGCGTGCACGCCCGAGCCGGCGAACGTCCCGATGGACTCGTTGCCGCCCGACCTGCTGCAGGCACGCTTCAACGCCGACGCGGCTCGAGCGGCCGCGGACCGCGCCCACGCGGCGCGCGTGCCGGATGTAGCGCCGATCGTGGGCCTGCGCCGCACGGCGGGCTACAGCGGCCTGCTGCTTGGCGTGTCGATGGAGTTGCCGTTGCTGCGCTCGGGCGCCGCGGCAGAAGAATCGGCGCGATTCCAGGCGGAAGCGGCGGAGTCGCTGCGCGTGGACCTCGAGCGACGCGTGGCGGCACAGCGCGCCGGCGCCGACGCGGCACTGGCCTCCCTCGCGCAAGCGGCCGAGGCGTTCGACACGACGCTGCTCGTGGATCTCGACCGTGCCGTACGCGCGCAGCAGTCACGTCTCGATCAGGGCGAGGGCACCATCGCCGAACTGCTCGACGCGCGTCGCGCGCGCGTGAACACTCTCAACGAATACGCGGAATGGCGCGCCATGCGCGTCGAACTGCGCGCACGCCGGACCCGGCTCGCAGGCCGTCCGGTGGATGCGCAGGTCCTCTGCGAGGACCTGGCCCTGGAGCTTCGATGATCACTCGCATGCTGGTCCCGCTCGTGCTCGGTCTCGTCGTCGCGGCGTGCGGCCGGGAGACACCGCCGCCCGTGGCCGAGGCGCTGCCCGCCGGCACCGTGGTGCTCACCCCGGCGCGCCTCAAGGCGGCGAAGCTGCGCACGGATACGGTGCGCCTCGAGGACGTCTTCCTGCCGCTACGGGTTCCGGCCACCGTCGAGACGCCGGAGCTCGCCACGGCCCGGGTCGGCTCCATCGTCGAGGGACGTGTCGACGAAGTGCTGGTGATTCCGGGCGACCGAGTGCCGCGCGGCGCGGCCCTGCTGCTCATCCACTCGCACGAGCTCGCCACGGCCCAGCGCGACCTCGCCGCGGCGGAAGCCGAGCTCGGCGCGGTGCAGTCGGCCTACGACCGCTCCGCGCGACTGCTTGCGGACGAGGCCGTGGCGAAGGAGGAAGTGGAGCGTCGCGCGGCGCAGCTCGCGACGGCCAAGGCGGAGTTTCGCCGGGCGCAGGAGATCATCGGCCACCTGAGCCCGTCGCCGCAGGGCGACGTGACGGTGCGGGCGCCGCGCGCGGGCGTGGTGTTCGACGTGCACGTGCGCGCGGGCGAGGCCGTCACGCCCGGGGCGGCGCTTGTGGCGCTCGGCGACCCCTCGCAGTTGTGGGCGACGGGATTCATCCCGGAGAATGCCGCGATCGCGGTGACGCCGGGGAGCCGGGTCGCGGTGGTCATGGACGCGCTGCCGGGCGACACCATGATGGCCAGGGTGGTGCGCGCCGGCGGCCGGGTGGATCCGATCCGCCGCGCGGTGGAAGTGCGCGTGGCGCTCGAGCGGGTGCCGCCGGGGGTGCGGCCGGGCATGTTCGCATCGCTGGTGCTGCCCTCGGGCGCTCGTGCGGCGCGCGTGGTGCTGCCGGAGGCGTCGGTGCAGCGCATGGCCGACGGTGATGTGGTCTTCCTGCAGGAAACACCGGGCCGATTCCGCGCCCGGCCCGTGAAGGCACAGCCGCTGGGCGACGGTCGCGTGGCCGTGGAGGGCCTCTCGGCCGGCACCGTGGTGGTGACCGAAGGCGCGTACTTCGTCCGCGCTGCGCTCGAGGGCGTGCCGGACGAGGAGGCGTGACGCCGTGAAGCTCATCGACCATGTGATCGGCTTCTCCATCCGGAGCCGGATCTTCGTCTTCGGCGGCGCGGCGACGCTGCTGGGTCTCGGGCTGTGGGCGCTCAGCAGCATCCCCTTCGAGGCGTTTCCGGACATCACCGCAAACAGCGTGAGCGTCATCACCGATGCGCCCGGCCTGGCACCGCAGGAAGTGGAGCAGCTCGTCACGTTCCCCATCGAGCGCTCCCTCCTCGGCCTGCCCGACGCGCACGCAGTACGCTCGACGACCAAGTTCGGTCTGGTCATCACCCAGGTGGTGTTCGACGACCGCGTGGACCCGTACTTCGCCCGCCAGCTCGTCTCGCAGCGGCTCAGCGACATCGGGAAGGCGCTGCCGGAGGGCGTGGCACCCGCGCTCGGGCCCATCTCGACCGCGATGGGCGAGGTGTACCAGTACATCCTCACCTCCACTTCGGCGGAGTGGGACGCCACCTCGCTCAAGACATTGCAGGACTACACCATCGCGCCGCAGCTGCGCACGGTGGAAGGCGTCACCGAGGTCAACAGCTGGGGCGGCAAGACGGAGCAGTATCACGTCGTGGTGGATCCGCGCCGTCTCGCGGCCGCCGGCCTCGCGCTGAGCGACCTCGAACGCGCCATCGCCGCCGACAACGCCAACTTCGGCGGCGCGTACACCGAGAATCGTGGCGAGCGCTTCGTGGTGCACGGCGTCGGGCGGCTGAGGAGCCTCGCCGACCTCGAGCGCGTGACGGTGGCCGCGCCCGGCGGCGTGCCCATCCGGCTGGGCGACATCGGCTCGGTGCAGCGGGGCGCACTCCCGCGGCAGGGCGCCGTGACCTACAACGGTGCCGGCGAAGTGGTCAGCGGCATGGTGATCATGCGGAAGGGCGCCAACGCCCAGGACGTGATCCGCCGCATCAAGATGCGCATCGCCGAAGTGTTGCCGACGCTGCCGGCCGGCGTGCAGCTGGTGCCGTTCTACGACCAGACGGAGCTGGTGGGCCGTACCACCCACACGATCCAGAAGAACCTGATCCTGGGCGGCGCGCTCGTCGTGGGGCTGCTGTGGCTCTTCCTGCGCAGCACGGCGGCGAGCCTCATCGTGGCGATCGTCATTCCGTTCTCGATGCTGTGGGCGTTCGTGATGATGAAGTGGTTCGGCGTCAGTGCCAACCTGATGAGCCTCGGCGCCCTCGACTTCGGCCTGCTCGTGGATGGCTCGGTGGTGATCATCGAAAACGTCATGCGCCGCTCGGGCGAGGAGCCCGGCAAGGGCGGCGTGGGCGACCGCATCCGCCGTGCGACGGTGGAGGTTGGCCGGCCGGTGGTGTTCGGCATCGCCATCATCCTGGCGGTGTACCTGCCGATCTTCGCGCTCGAGGGCACCGAACGGAAGATGTTCGTGCCGATGGCGTTCACCGTCGTCGCGGCGGTGCTGGGCTCGCTGGTGCTGGCGCTGACGCTGGTGCCGGCGCTGGCGCGCACCTTCCTCGTGAGCGCGAAGGAACCGCACTCGCCGCGGTTCGAGCAGCTCCGCGAGCTCTATGCGCGGCTCCTCGCCCGCACGATGCGGCATCCGTACGCCGTCATCGGTACCGCGGTGGCGCTCTTCGCCGGCTCGCTCTGGGCGGCGACGAGCCTCGGGCGCGAGTTCATGCCGCGGCTCGACGAGGGCAGCGTGCTGGTGCAGTCGCGCCGGCTGCCGTCCACTGCCATGGATCAGGGCGTCGAATACTCGCTCGCCGTGGAGAGGGCACTCCTCGGCCTGCCGGAGGTGCGCAGCGCCGTCAGCAAGCTCGGCAGGCCCGATCTCGCCACCGAGGCGATGGGCCCCTACGAGTCCGACACCTACGTGGGCCTCACCGGGCGGGACACGTGGCGGCCCGGCGGCAAGGACGCGCTGCTCGCGGCGATGGACAGCGCACTGCAGGAGATCCCGGGATTGGGGTACGCCTTCACGCAGCCCATCCAGATGCGCCTCGACGAGGCCGAGAGCGGCATCACCACCGACGTGGGCGTGAAGATCGTCGGCACCGATCCCGACACGCTGGCGGATCTCGCTGGGCGGGTGGAGCGGGTGCTCGCGGGCGTGCGCGGGGCAGGCGAGGTGCGCGCCACGGCGGCCGCGCGGGTCAAGCAGGTGCGCCTCGAGCTCGATCGCGATGCACTCTCGCGGTTCGGGCTCGGCAGCGGCGACGTCGGTCGCGAGGTGGAACGCGCCCTGGGCGCGTCGGTGGCCACCGAGGTGGTGGACGGGGCCCGGCGCATCGGCGTGGTGGTGCGGGTGGCGCACGCCACGACGCTGGATCCATCCGCGCTCGCCGACCTTCCGATCGCCACCCCGTCGGGGAGCCGCATCCCGCTCGGCAGCGTGGCGCAGGTGAGGCTGGTGGATGCGCCGGAGGCGTTCGCCCACGAGGGCGGCCAGCGCCTCGTGGTGGTGGGCGCCAACATCCGCGGGCGCGACGTGGTGGGATTCGTCGACGACGCCAAGGCGCAGCTCGCCACGGCGGTGCCGCTGCCCACCGGCTACCGCTACGAGTGGGGCGGCCAGTACACCCACCAGCAGACGGCGCTGCGCCGGCTCGTCGTCCTGCTGCCGATCGCCATTCTGGCGATCTACCTGCTACTTTTTGCGGCCTTCCGGCGCGTGCGGCAGGCGGGGCTGGTGATGGCCAACGTGCCGTTCGCCCTCGTGGGAGGCGTGGCAGCCCTGTGGCTCACGGGACTCAACCTGAGCCTGTCGGCCTCGATCGGCTTCATCGCGCTGTTCGGCATCGCGGTGCTCAACGGCGTGGTGATGGTGACGTCGATCAATGACCTGCGGCAGCACGGCCGCCCATTGCTCGAGGCCACCATCGAGGGTGCGGCGAGCCGTCTCCGGCCGGTGCTGATGACGGCGCTCGTGGCCGGGTTCGGCTTCGTGCCAATGGCCATCTCCACCTCGCCGGGCGCGGAGGTGCAACGACCGCTCGCCACGGTGGTGATTGGCGGGCTCGTCACCTCGACGATGCTGACGTTGCTGGTGCTGCCCGTATTGTACCTGACGGTGGAACGCTACTTCTCGGTCTATCGCGCCAGCCGCCGCCAGGCGGAAACGGCGCTCGTGGTGGGCAGGGTTGCCTGACTCTCGACCTTCGGAGACGCTCGTGAACTATCCGCACCTGCACCTGATCGTGAACCACGTGCCGATCTTCCTGTCGGCCTTCGCGCTCTTTCTCGTGGCCTGGGGGCTGCGGCGCGCGAGTCGCGAGGTGTGGCGCCTCTCGCTCTGGGTGGCACTGGTCGCGGGACTGTCGGTGTACCCGGCCTACTTCACCGGTGACGAGGCTCACGAGCAGGTCGAGGATTACCCCGGCTTCGACCATGACACGACGCACGAGCACGAGGACGCGGCGGAGTACGCGTTGATCGTCATGCTCGTGGCGGCGGGGGCGGCGGGCGTGACACTGTATCTGGGCCGCGGCGGGCGCACCGAGCCTCGCTGGGCGCGTGGCGCGGTAGTGCTGAGTCTCGCCGCGTCGTTGGCGACGGTGACGCGCACCGCCTGGGTCGGGGGCGACATCAGGCACGAGGAGATCCGCGGCTCCATGATGAGCGCGCCCGTGATTCCTCCCGGAGCCGCGCCGGCCGAGCACCGGCACGATGACGGCGGCGCAGCGCCGGCGGCGACGATGACGCCGGCGACGGACAGCGTGGCGGCCACCGCGACCGCCACCGATTCGGCCGGCGCGAAGACGGGGAAGACCCACGTGCACAAGGACGGCAAGGTACACACGCATTGAGCCTCGCCCCAGGAAAACACGACGCCCCGCGATCGATGATCGCGGGGCGTTCTGCTGTACGGCCGGGTCACCGCTACTGATTGTTCTCAGTGGCTGGCTCGGCCGTGTCGCTCTCGCCGCCGAGCTGGCCGTTGTCGACTGGAGTCGTATCGGCCGGCACCACGATGCCGTCGGCGCCGAGGAGGCGGAAGAGCCGCCATTCGGCCTGGCGAGCGGCCCAGGTGCGCGGCCCATTGTAGAGCAGCGCGACGAGCAGCACGCCGTTCGGCCGGCCGAGGTAGCCGACGACGTTGGCGGCCTGCGACAGGGTGCCGGTCTTGGCGCGCACCACGCCCGCGGAGGGGAATCCCGCGCGAAGCGTGTGCAGGGTGCCGGCGCCGTTGGGCGGCAGCAGGAACGGGAAGCCGCGCCCTGCCGGCGTCTGTGGGAAGCGGCTGAGATAGGAGACGAAGGTGTAGGGCGTGACGCGGTTCTGGTACGAGAGCCCGCTGCCGTCGACGAGGTAGGCACCGTCCGCGATGCCGGTGACGGCGTTGACGTGCTCGGTGAGCTTCACGGCGGCATCGTTGCGGCCGCCGGCCCATTGCAGCAGCAGTTCGGCACCCGGGTTGAGGCTGCGGCGGTTCACCTCCGCGGCCACCGAGTCGAAGGTGACCGAGCGGACCTCGGCGAGCACTTCCTCCTCGCTGCCGACCGGCGCCCGCGCCACCGTGGCGCTTGGCGTCCAGCTGATGCCCTCGTCGGCCAGCGCCTGCTCCCACACGGCCTCGACGAGCTTCTTCGGGTCGCGGCTGGTGGCGAGCAGCCCGCGTGGGCCGCCGCTCTTGCCGATGGTGCCCACGACGACCCATCCGCCCGCCTTCGTGGTCTGCAGCGACAGCCGGCTGCGCCGGCCCTTCCGCGTCGTCGCCTTCACCGTGACCATCGACGCGAGGCCGCGCGGCGAGGCGCCGATGAGCACCGCCCGCCCGCCGAGCTTGGACGAGGGAGCGACGGTGATGACGACCAGGTTCTCGTGCAGCATCACCGGCCCGATGAGGGGCGCGAAGTAGCGGCCGCGATGCCGGGGCGACCAGGCCGCGGGATACGTCGCGTCGGCCGGGCCGTGCTCGCTCGTGATGTCGAGCGGTCCGCGCAGGCGGCGGATGCCCTTCGCCTTGAGCTGGGCGGCGAGCTCGCGGAACGTGGGTCCGGTGCCGGGCAGCCGCTCGAGGGTCGGGTCGCCGTTCATCTGGAGTTCCCACGAGCCGATCCATTCACCGTTCGTCGGATGCACCCGCCCGGTGGCGATGACGCGCGTCGCCACCGTGGCGTCCGGGCCGAGCACGGTGCGGGCGAAGCCGGTCGTGAGCACCTTGACGGTGGACGCCGGCATCATCGGCGCCGTCGGGTTGTGCGACCAGAGCAGGTTGCCGCGGTGATCGGCAATCGCGATGCCCCACTCGCCCGGCGCCAGGCGCTGCGCCTCGGCGAACCACGCGTCGACTCGACCGACGAGCAACGGGTCGGCCTGGGCGGCGACGGGGCGCACCGCCACGAGAGCGATGAGCAGGCAGAGGGCATGGCGCAGCGCGCGTGGGAGCACCGGATTCCTTCCGATCCTCTCGCGATTGTCACCGCAATGGTGCGGTTCGCGAGTTGTAGACGGCGATAGCTCGAATGCAAAGGCGCTGCACCCGTGCTGTCAAGCGCAGAATTGTCATTGGGTTAGCCGCATGTGTCACGGCGCGGCCTGCCCACGGGCTCCCGAAAAAGCAAGAAGCAGACCCCATGGAACGACGAAGGGCCCCGGTCCGCCCGGGGCCCTTCGTCGTGCGCGCCATGGCCTACTTCAGCAGCGTCTTCGCGATGGTGTTGAGCTGCATGTTGCTCGTGCCTTCGTAGATCGTCCCGATCTTGGCGTCGCGATAGAACTTCTCCGCCGGATACTCGCGCGAATAGCCGTAGCCGCCGAAGAGCTCGAGGCACTGCGAGCTCACCCGGTCGGCCACCTGCGAGCTGAAGAGCTTGGCCATGGCGGCCTCCTGCACGAACGGCTGGCCGGAGTCCTTGAGGCGGGCGGTGTTGTAGACCATCAGGCGCGCCGCCTCGAGGTCGGTGGCCATCTGGGCGAGCTGGAACTGGATGCCCTGGAACTCGGCGATCGCCTTGCCGAACTGCCTGCGCTCCTTGACGTACTGCGTGGCCGCCGCGAGGGCGCCGCTGCCGACGCCGATCATCTGCGCGCCGATGCCGATGCGGCCCTCGTTCAGGGTCTCGATGGCGATCTTGTAGCCCTGACCCACCGGCCCGAGCACGTTCGCCTTCGGCACCTGGCACTGTTCGAGGATGAGCTCGGTGGTGCTGGAGGCGCGGATGCCGAGCTTGTTCTCCTTCTTGCCCACCGCGAATCCCGGGAAGTCGCGCTCCACGAGAAACGCGGTGATGCCCTTGTAGCCCTTCGAGAAGTCGGTGTTGGCGAAGACGATGAAGATCCCCGCCTCGGCGCCGTTGGTGATCCAGAACTTGCGGCCGGTGAGCTCCCAGTGGTCGCCCTTGTCGTCGGCCCGGCACTGCAGGGCGAAGGCGTCGCTGCCGCTGTCGGGCTCGGAAAGGGCGAAGGCGCCGAGGAGCCCTGTCGTCATGCGGGGAAAGAGCACCCGCTTCTGCTCTTCAGAGCCCCAGCGGAGCATGGCGTTGTTGACGAGGGTGTTGTGGACGTCGACGTAGATCGCCGCGGACGCGTCCACCCGGGCGAGCTCCTCGATGGCGAGCGTGGCCATGAAGATCGTGCCGCCGGCGCCGCCCAGGGCCTCGGGCACTTCGATGCCCATCAGGCCCATCTCGAAGAACTTCTCGATGATCTCGGGACGGAACTTCGCGGCCTCGTCCATCTCATGGACGTGCGGCTTGACCTCCGACTCCGCGAAATCACGCACGGCCTCGCGGAACATGGTCTCCTCTTCGGAGAGCGTCGACAGCGCCTGGGGCGCCGCGGTGGCCTGCGTCATGACCTGCTCCTGCGGGGGTGGATTGCGTGGTGCAAGTCTACTCCCGTGTGCCCGCGCACTCAACACGAGCCCGCAATGGCTCGGAAGGAAACGCCGGGCGCCCGCCACGTGGTGCCCGGCACACTCCGGTGCCCAACGTCAGATCCCGGCGGCGCAGATCCTACCCTCGGTCGAGTAGGTCAGCAGGAAGATGTTGAAGTCGAGCACGCCGGTGTTGTGCCACTTCCCGGTGGCCTTCTCGAAGGCACCGGTGCCGCCGCCTACGTCCATCTGATCGGAGAGCTGGCAGGTGCCGGGGCCGTCGGGGTTCGGAGCGCAGACCGCCCTGTCGTCCGTGTGGAAGCCGCCCTCCGGGGAACTGAAGACGTGGCGCAGCATGATGTGCGTCGCGCCGTCCCCATTGGCGCCGTTCGCTACGGGCAGTCCGCTGGTGACGTACGAATGCAGCGTGCCGGTGATGCCGGCGACCGTGAACGGGCCGGGCAGGCCGCCAAGACTGCCTGCGCCCTCAAGACCCGACGGAATGAATCCGAGCGGAGCTGTGCCGCTCGCGGTGACGTCCGCGCAGGCGAGGCCGGCGCGGCTGTCTGCGGGCTCGCCATTGGTGGGCGGTGTGGAGGGCGCGGATGCCTCGGAGCAGGCCAGCATCAGGAGTGAACCAGCGACGACCGGGATGATGGAACGGAGGCGGTGGACGGACATGCGACCTCACTTGGTTGAGCGCCCGAGCGGGCGCGGTACCAGCGCAGGCCGGCGACGGTGCCGACCAGCACGAACTGCGACAACAGGAAGCCACGCATCAGCGAGGCATCGATTGTGATCAGGCCACCTGCGGCGACGGGAATCCACAGCTTGGGCAGTCGGCCGATGGTATCGGCCAGGACATAGCGCACGGGGTGGTATCCGGAGACGGCGGCGAGCGAGCGGATGAACCAGTCAGGTACCGGCGAGAGTGCGCCGAACGCCACAGCCGCCGCAGGTTGGCGCTCGAAGAGCCGGACGACGCGGCCCGCGCGCAACGATTGCCGTGTGCGCGAGAGTGCCTCTAGCGAGGCGACACCGCGCATCACGCGAATCGAGATCGCCTCCGACGCCGCGCTCGCGGCGGCCGCGATGCTCACGACGGCGAGCGTCGAGTGATGGGCGCCGTACTGCATGAGCACCGGCTCGAGGCCCACCGGGAGCAGGAAGCCGACGGGCCCCCGGAACCACAGGACGGCCAGTACCAGTGGCACCCATGGCCGGGTCGATGGAGCAAGCCACGCCACCAGCAGGCAGACGGTGCACACCACGAGCGTAGCCTGCACCGCGGCCGTCCACTCCTGCCGGACCGTGCGGGGCGCATGCACGGCAGTCATGGCAGGCTCCCTTCCGCGGCTTCCACATGCTGCAGGTCACGGATGGCGTGCTGCAGCGTCATCCGCGGCGTGCGCGCATCGCGCAGGGCGCCGAAGAAGTCGGTGAACATCGCGCGATAGCCCTCGATGTCGCGCAGGCCCGGCACGAACCACCCGCGACCCCTCGGCGCGTGCTCGTACGCCAGCACGCCGTTCGACTCGAACGTGAGCGACCCCTGCGTCCCTGCGAT
>JBJMOZ010000117.1:0-2744 GCA_045803465.1 Gemmatimonadales bacterium
CTGATCAGGCCTTCCGGCGCGCGCGGCGCGGAGCTGCAGGCGGCCAGCAGGATGCAGGCGGCCGGTGCCGCGGACGCAAGGAAGCGCATGCTTTCGTCTCCGTCAGTCGCAAAGGGCGCAGCTTTCTCTTGCGCGCGACACTCGTCCATTCGTGGAAACACTCGCGCAGCCCGGCATTGGCTATAGTTGTACCGCCGCGTTACCCACGCGGCTCCGTGGCGCGCGACGGCCACCCGCCCTCGCGTTCCGCCCTCCACAATGAGGCGCGACACGATCGCGCGGAGACAACGACGATGAGCCAGCACGAGCCATTGCGCTTGCACGTGCCGGAGCCTTCCGGGCGCCCCGGCAGTCCTACCGACTTTTCCTACCTTCACCTTTCCGGGGCCGGCACTGCCCGCAGGCCGCCGGTCGACACCTCCCATTTCGACACGCAGGACCTCGCGTACGCGTTGATCCGCGTGCTGGACGCCGACGGGCACGCCGTCGGGCCGTGGGTGCCCGAGGTCAGCCCGGCGCAGTTGCGCAAGGGCCTGCGCGCGATGATGAAGACGCGCATCTTCGACGCGCGCATGCTGATCGCGCAGCGGCAGAAGAAGATCTCCTTCTACATGCAGTGCCTGGGCGAGGAGGCGATCGCGGTGGCGCATGCGCAGGCGCTGGAGCCGGGCGACATGTGCTTCCCGACGTATCGCCAGCAGGGCCTGCTGCTCTCGCGCGACGACATCCCGATGCCCGAGCTGATGTGCCAGCTGCTGTCCAACGAGTGCGACCCGCTCAAGGGGCGCCAGCTGCCGGTGATGTATTCGTACAAGCGCGCCGGCTTCTTCTCGATCTCCGGCAACCTCGGCACGCAGTTCATCCAGGCGGTCGGCTGGGCCATGGCCTCGGCGATCAAGGGCGACACGCGCATCGCCTCGGGCTGGATCGGCTACGGCGCCACGGCCGAATCCGATTTCCACAATGCCCTGATCTTCGCGCACGTCTACCGCGCGCCGGTGATCCTCAACGTGGTCAACAACCAGTGGGCGATCTCCACCTTCCAGGCGGTGGCCGGCGGCGAGTCGACCAGCTTCGCCGCGCGCGGCGTGGGCGCCGGCATCGCCTCGCTGCGGGTGGACGGCAACGATTTCCTCGCCGTGCTCGCCGCCTCGCGCTGGGCCGCCGAGCGCGCGCGCTCCAACCTCGGCCCGACGCTGATCGAGTGGGTGACCTACCGCGCCGGCCCGCACTCCACTTCCGACGACCCGTCCAAGTACCGGCCCGCCGACGACTGGGAACGCTTTCCGCTGGGCGACCCGGTGCAGCGGCTGAAGCAGCACCTGATCACGCTGGGCGCATGGTCGGACCAGGAGCACCAGCAGGTGCAGCTCGAACTCGAGGCCGAGGTGGCCGCCGCGCAGAAGGAAGCCGAGAGCCACGGCACGCTGCTCGATGGCCACATCCCGAGCGCGTCGACCATGTTCGACGACGTGTATGCCGAGATGCCGGCGCACCTGCGCCGGCAGCGCCAGGAGCTGGGAGTTTGACGATGCTGACCAAGACCAAGCAAGCCCAGGTCGCCAGTGCGGTGGGCGAGACCAAGCAGATGACCATGATCCAGGCGCTGCGCAGCGCGCTGGACGTGACGATGGAGCGCGACGACAACGTCGTCGTGTTCGGCGAGGATGTCGGCTACTTCGGCGGCGTGTTCCGCGTCACCGAAGGCCTGCAGCAGAAGTACGGCAAGGCGCGCTGCTTCGACACGCCGATCAACGAGGGCGGCATCGTCGGTGTGGCGGTGGGCATGGGCGCCTACGGCCTGCGGCCGGTCGCCGAGATCCAGTTCGCCGACTACTTCTATCCGGCCTACGACCAGATCGTGTCCGAAGCGGCGCGGCTGCGGCACCGCTCGGCGGGCGACTTCACCTGTCCGCTCACCATCCGCATGCCCTGCGGCGGCGGCATCTACGGCGGCCAGACGCACAGCCAGAGCCCCGAGGCGCTGTTCACGCACGTGTGCGGCCTGCGCACCGTGATCCCGAGCAACCCGTACGACGCCAAGGGCCTGCTGATCGCCTCGATCGAGAACGACGATCCCGTCATCTTCCTCGAGCCCAAGCGCCTCTACAACGGTCCGTTCGACGGCCACCACGGCAAGCCGGTCGTGCCGTGGGCGGCGCATCCGATGGGCGAAGTGCCCGAGGGCCACTACACCGTGCCGCTCGAGTCGGCGGCGGTGTTTCGCCAAGGCGCCGACGTCACCGTGCTGACCTACGGCACGATGGTGTTCGTCTGCGAAGCGGCGGCGAAGGAGAGCGGCGTCGACGCCGAGATCGTCGACCTGCGGAGCCTCTGGCCGCTCGACCTGCCGGCGATCGTCGAATCGGTCAGGAAGACGCGCCGCTGCGTCGTCGTCCACGAGGCGACGCGAACGAGCGGCTTCGGCGCCGAGCTCGTCGCGCTCGTTCAGGAGCACTGCTTCTATCATCTCGAGGCGCCGATCGAGCGCGTCACCGGCTGGGACACGCCGTATCCGCACGCGCTCGAGTGGGCGTACTTCCCCGGACCCGATCGCGTCGGCGCCGCGCTCAAGCGGGTGATGGAGCCCTAGGCACCGACATGGGCGTGCACGTCATCCGCGTCCCCGACCTCGGCGAAGGCATCGCCGAGGTGGAGCTCGTCGTCTGGCACGTCGCCGCCGGCGACACGATCAGCGAGGACCAGGGGCTCGCGGACGTGATGACCGACAAGGCGTCGGTCGA
>JBJMOZ010000128.1:0-6664 GCA_045803465.1 Gemmatimonadales bacterium
AAAAGTCCGTTTTGCCATCCCCGGAGCCCATCTGACCGCGACGGAACGTGCGTGCCCATCCTGCCACTCGGTCCTGCCGACCGACGCGCAGTTCTGCATGCGCTGCGGCACCGCGACACCCACCGATCCAGGCGTGCCACAGCGTACGCAGTCCACCGGTGCCTTCGAGATCGCGCAGGTCACGAAGGCGCTCGTCGGGCGCTACCGGATCGAGCGCGTGCTCGGCGAAGGCGGCATGGCCACCGTGTATCTCGCCGAGGATGCCAAGCACAAGCGCAAGGTCGCGGTGAAGGTGATGCGACCTGAGCTCGCCGCGACGCTCGGCGCCGAACGCTTCCTGCGCGAAGTGCAGATCGCGGCGCAGCTGAGCCACCCGCACATCCTGCCGATGCACGACTCGGGCGAGGCCGACGGCCTGCTGTACTACGTCATGCCGTACGTGGACGGCGAGACGCTCAAGGAGCGGCTCGCGCGCGAGGGTGCGCTGGCGCCCGACGAGGCGGTGCGGCTGGCACGAGAGGTGGCCGACGCGCTCGCCTACGCGCACAAGCGCGGCATCATCCATCGCGACATCAAGCCCGCCAACATCCTGCTCAACGAGGGCTATGCGCTGGTGGCCGACTTCGGCATCGCGCGGGCGCTGGAGGACGGCAGCAACGAGTCGCTCACCAGGACGGGCCTCGCGGTCGGGACACCCCAGTACATGGCGCCTGAACAGGCCACGGGCGAGAAGCTCGTGGACGGGCGCGCCGATGTGTACGCCACCGGCGCCGTGCTCTACGAGATGCTCACCGGCGAGCCGCCGTTCACCGGGTCGAGCGCGCGGGCCATCCTGACCAAGAGCCTGACCGAGAAGCCCAAGCCCGTCATGCAGGTGCGCGCGAGCCTCGCGCCGGGGCTGGACACGGTGGTGCAGAAGGCGCTGGCGAAGGGCGTCGAGGAGCGATACGCGTCGGCGACGGAGTTCGTCGCGGCACTCGAGTCGATGCGCGGGACGTCGTCGGGCGGGATGCCGGCGCTCACACCTTCGCAGGCGACGCAAGTGGTGACACCGGTGGCATCGACGGCGAAGGCCGGGTGGCGCTCGCCACGTACGCTCGCCATCGCCGGCATGTCATTGGCGGCCCTCATCGTCGCAGCGTTCGTGTACCGGGGCGCAACCGGCTCACGCGGCGGCGCGAGCGACGCGAAGGGCGACCCACGCATCGTGGTGCTTCCCTTCAACAACCAGGGCGCGGCGGGTGACGAGTACCTCGCCGAAGGCGTCTCCGACGAGGTGCGCGGCAAGCTGTCGAGCCTGAGCGGCCTGGTGGTCATCGCATCCACGAGCACCAACCAGTACAAGGGCAGCAGCAAGACGCCGCAGCAGATCGGGCGCGAGCTCGAGGCCGACTACCTGCTCGGCGGCACGGTGCGCTGGTCGGGCGATGGCGCTACACGGCGAGTGCGCGTGATGCCCGAACTCATCGACGCGAAGACCGGGGCCGTGAAGTGGCAGCAGTCGTTCGAGGCGCAGGCGGCGGACGTCTTCGAGCTGCAGTCGAACCTCGCCTCGCAGGTCACTGGCGCCCTCGGGGTCACGCTGGTGGGCGACGAGAGCCGGGAGCTGGCGACCCGACCTACCGCGAACGTCGCGGCGTACGAGGCCTACCTGCGCGCCATGCGGCGGGGCGGCGTCGACGTCCCGTCATACCAGGCGCGGCGCGGCGATCTCGAGCAGGCCGTGGCGCTGGACGCGGGCTTCGCGACGGCATGGGCGGAGCTGACGCGCGTGCTGGCGATCATCAAGGGCGCTGCTTCCGACGATGTGACCCTGGAGCCCCGGGCGCGGGAGGCCGTGGCCACCCTCGAGCGCGTGGCGCCGGGAAGCGCCGCGCTGCACCTCGCGCGTTCGCGCTACCTGGACAGCTTCGCGAAGGACTCGGCCGGCGCCTGGCGCGAAGTCGACGCCGCGCTGCGCCTGGCTCCGAACGACGTGAGCGTGCTGCTGCGTGCCGCCTCCATCCGGAGCAACAAGGGCGACTGGAAGAGTTCGCTGCCTTTCCTCGAACGTGCGAGGGAGATCGATCCGAGGGCCCCGGCGACGTTGACGCAGCTGATGCGAAACTACGTCACGCTCGGCCAGCTGACCGATGCGAGTGCGGTGGGCGAGGTGCTGGTCTCGGTCGTGCCGGAAGACCAAGGACTCGTGCGTCAGCTGGTCGACCTCTACGTGCGGCGCGGGGACCTGGCGGGTGCCCGGGCCGCAATCCGCGCGGCCGAGCGGCGCGGCGTGCCGATGGTGGCGATCGCCGCCAACCTCGCCGGCATCCAGGAGCGGGGGTGGGTGCTCGAGGACGCCGAGCAGCGGCTGGTGCTGCGCCTGACGCCGACCGCCTTCGACAACGAGCGCTCGTGGTGGGCCCAGTCGCTCGCGATCCTCCTCTGGCAGCGCGGCGACACGGCCGCGGCGCGCGCCTACGCCGACTCCGCCCTCGCGCCGACACGTGCCGACATCGCCAAGGCGGGCGGTCCCTCGCAGGCCGACGGCCTGTATGCCGTGATGCTGGCCTTCCTCGGCCGAGCCCAGGAAGCACGGGCCGCGGCGGCGCGCGGACTTGAGGACATGGCGGCCGCTTCCAAGGACTACAACCGCCTGAACGCCGCGCGCGTCGAACTGGCGCTCGGCAACCGCGATGCGGCGCTGGATCACTTGGAGAAAATCCCGAAATCGTCGGCAAATGCGCCGTCGGGCCTCCTTCTGGACCCGCTCTACGCCTCGCTCAAGGGCCTTCCGCGGTTCGAGCAGTTTCTCAAGTCGAGATAATCGATGACGATCACCGAACGCGCATGTCCCAACTGCAGTACGACGCTGACCGGCGATGCGCAGTTCTGCTCGCGCTGCGGGACGGCGACGCCGACCGACCCGGGCGTTCCGCCGCGCACGCAATCCACGGGCGCCTTCGAGGTGGCGAAGGTGGCCAGCGCACTGGCCGGTCGCTACAAGATCGAGCGCGTGGTGGGCGAGGGCGGCATGGCGACGGTGTACCTCGCCGAGGACCAGAAGCACCGGCGCAAGGTGGCGGTGAAGGTGATGCGGCCCGAGCTCGCCGCCACCATGGGCGCCGATCGCTTCCTGCGCGAGGTGGAGATCGCGGCCCAGCTCAACCACCCCAACGTGCTCGCGATGTACGACTCGGGCGAGGCGAACGGGCTGCTGTACTACGTCATGCCGTACATCGACGGCGAGACCCTGAAGGAGCGCCTGGAGCGGGAGGGCGCGCTGGCGCCGGACGAGGCATTGCGTTTCGCGCGCGAGATCGCCGAGGCGCTCGCCTACGCGCACAAGCGCGGCATCGTGCACCGGGACATCAAGCCGGCCAACATCCTCGTGAACGAGGGGCACGCGCTCGTGGCCGACTTCGGCATCGCGCGCGCGCTCGAGGATGGAGCCGGCGCGGCGCTCACGAAGACGGGGCTCGCCGTCGGCACGCCGCAGTACATGGCGCCCGAACAGGCGGCCGGCGAGCGCGACATCGACGGCCGGGCCGACATCTACGCGGCGGGCGCGATCCTCTACGAGATGCTCGCGGGCCAGCCGCCCTTCGTCGGCCAGAACGCGCGCGCCATCCTGACCAAGAGCCTCACCGAGCGGCCCATGCCCCTCGGGCAGCTGAGCGCCAACGTGCCGCCCGCCGTGGACGCCGTGGTGCAGAAGGCGCTGGCCAAGTCAGCCGACGAGCGCTACGCCACCGCGACGGAGTTCATGGCGGCGCTCGATGGCGTGCGCACGGTGTCGTCGGCGTCCTTTCCCGCGCTCACGCCCGCGCAGGCTACGCAGGTGCTGTCGCCGATGGCCGGGAAGGCGGGCGGCCTCAGGTCGTGGCTCTCGCCGCGTAACTTCATCGTCGCGGGGCTCGCCGCGCTCGTGCTCATCCTCGCGCTGCGCGGCCGCGCCGGCGGCGGCGCCCCAGCGGGCAACCGGATGATCGTGCTGCCGTTCCACGCCGTCGCGGGCCAGGAAGACTTCTTTCTCGTCGAGGGGCTCTCGGAAGACGTGCGCGCCCGGCTCAGCCGGGTCAGCGGCCTGCGCGTGATCGCATCCGGCACCTCCAACCAGTTTCGCGAGTCGAAGCAGTCGCCGGAGGACATCGCGCGGGAACTGGGCGCCGACTATGTGCTGACGGCCGAGGCGCGCCGCGGCGGCGACGGGGCCGGCCAGCTCACGCTCGTGCCGCAATTGCGCGACGCACGCCGCGGCACCGTGAGGTGGGAGGATCCCATCGATCTCTCGGGTCCCGACATCGCCGCGGCACCATCGCGCATCGCCGAGCAGGTGGCGGCGAAGTTGGGCGTGACGATCACGGGCGAGGAGCGGAAAGAACTCGACGTTCTCCCTACCACGAGCGCGGACGCCTACCGTGCGTACCTGCGGGGCTCCTCGCTCGTCGGGACCGACCCCGCGACGAACCGGCAGGCGATCCAGCAACTCGAGCAGGCCGTCGCACTGGACTCGGCATTTGCGACGGCGTGGTCCATGCTGAGCGGGCGCTACTCCAACCTCTACAGCAACTCGGTGGACAAGGCCCCCGGCCTGGCACGCCGGGCGAAGGAGTCGCTCGATCGCGCGGATCGGCTCGCGCCGGGCGCAATGCACGTCCGGCGGGCTCGCGTCGCCTATCTCTCGAGCGTCACGAACGACGTGGCCGGCAGCGCGGCAGAACTCGACGGGATGCTGCGCATCACCCCGAACGACCCGGCGCTCCTCGCCCGGTCGGCGACCGATGATCAATTGCGCGGTGAACTCGGCGCGTCACTCGCGAAGCTCGAGCGGGCGCGGGACCTCGATCCGCGATCGCGCATCGTGCAGCGCGGCCTTGTCAACCTCTACATGGCACTGGATCGCGCGCCGGATGCCATCGTGGCCGCGGAAGCCACCGTGAGCATCGCCCCGCTCGATGTATCGGCCGTGCAGGGCCTGGCCATGTCGCACCTGGCCAACCGCGACCTCGCCGGTGCTCGCGCGGCGCTGCAATCCGCGGTGGCCCGTGGCATTCCGGCGCTCAAGCTCGGCGTGCAGATGGCGGGCTACTGGGAGGTCGGCTTCGCGCTGAGCGAGCCCGACCAGGAGGCCGTGCTGCGGCTGACGCCGAGCGCCTTCGACGACTCGGAGGCGTGGTGGGCGCAGTCGCTGGCGACGCTGCTCTGGCAGCGTGGCGACACCGTCCGGGCCCGCGTCTACGCCGATTCGGCCCTCGTCCCGTCCCGGCGGCTGCTCGTGACCACGCCCGACGACAACCAGATGCACGGGATCATCGCCGTGATGCTGTCGTACCTCGGCCGATCTGCCGAGGCGCGAGCGGAGATCGAGCGCAGCCTGGGAATTCCCGGGGACGCGGCGACGCGAGGCTACAACCTGTTGAACGCCAGCAAGGCGGAGCTCGCCCTGGGCAACCGTGACGCGGCGCTCGGCTACCTGAAGCAGCTTCGGCCGCTCGGCATGTATCTCACCAACGGGTGGCTGCACGTGGACCCCACCTTCGCCTTGCTCGTGAACTATCCGCCCGCCGAAGCCTGGATGAAGGAACCGACGAAATGACCACGGCCGCCCGGGCGTGTCCCTCGTGCAGCACGCCCCTCCCCGAGGCGGCGCAGTTCTGCATGCACTGCGGCACGGCGACGCCTACCGATCCTGGGGTGCCGCCGCGCCTCGCGACCACTGGCGCGTTCGAGGTCGCGCAGGTGACGCAGGCACTCGTGGGCCGCTACAAGGTGGAGCGGGTGATCGGCGAAGGCGGGATGGCGACGGTGTACCTGGCCGAGGATGCCAGGCACCGGCGCAAGGTGGCGGTGAAGGTGATGCGCCCAGAGCTCGCCGCTACGCTCGGCGCCGATCGCTTCCTGCGCGAGGTACAGATCGCCGCGCAGCTCAACCACCCCAACATCCTGACCATGCACGACTCGGGGGAGGTCGACGGCCTCCTCTACTACGTCATGCCCTACATCGAGGGCGAGACGCTCAAGGATCGGCTGGCGCGCGAGGGCGCGCTCGCGCCCGACGAGGCGCTCCGGCTGGCGCGTGAGATCGCGGAAGCACTCGCCTATGCTCACAAGCGCGGCATCGTGCACCGCGACATCAAGCCGGCCAACATCCTGCTGAACGAGGGCCATGCGCTGGTCGCGGATTTCGGCATTGCGCGAGCGCTCGAAGAGGGCGACGGTGGCTCGCTCACGAAGACCGGGCTCGCGATCGGCACGCCGCAGTACATGGCACCCGAGCAGGCGACGGGCGAGAAGGACGTGGACGGCCGCGCGGACGTGTACGCGACAGGCGCGATCCTCTACGAGATGCTCTCGGGCGAGCCGCCGTTCACCGGGCAGAACGCGCGCGCCATCCTGACGAAGAGCCTGACGGAGAAGCCGCGGCCCATCTCGCAGGTGCGTGCCGGGCTCACGCCGGCCGTGGACACCGTGGTGCAGAAGGCGCTCGCCAAGGCGGCCGACGACCGGTACACCTCGGCCACCGACTTCGTTGCGGCGCTCGACGCGTCACGGATGCAGTCATCCGCATCGGTGCCGGCGATCACGCCGCCGAATGCGACGCAGGTGATGCCGAGGCCGACGGGCTCCGACCGTGGCCGGAGCATGCGCCGGCTCGGGATCGCGGTGGTCGTGCTGCTGGCGA
>JBJMOZ010000146.1:0-2884 GCA_045803465.1 Gemmatimonadales bacterium
TCGAGATCGGCGTCGTCAAGGTGGGCGCGCATGGCGACGAGCGCCGCCTCGGGGATGTCCAGCCCGAGCTCGCGCTCGCCTTCGGCGAGGGCCAGCCAGAGGCGACGCCAGAGCCCGACGCGGTGCTTCTCGCCCCACAGCGTCTGCATCGCGGGGGAGGAGTACCGGGTGCCAAGGGGCGAGCGATAGCGGTCGTCGGTCATCAGAAATAGAGGTCGGTGAAGAGGATCCGTCGGCCGCGCTCGAAGAAGAGGCGGAAGCCATTGCTGCCGCGCAGGCGCTCGATGATCTGGCCCACCTCGGCCGCATCGGTGATGCGCGTGTTGTTGATGCCCACCAGCACGTCGCCGGGTTGCAGGCCGGTCTGGCGCGTCGCAAGGTCGCTGATCCGGAAGATCAGCGCGCCACGATCGGTACCGAGCCGGCGCTCGGTGCGGATCGCCGGCGTGACCGTCACCAGTTCGAGATCCTTGAACACCGGCACCTTGGCCGCCGAGACGCTCGGCAGGTCCTTGGTGACGATGCGACGCCGCTCGCTCTTGCCGCGCGCGTCGGCCACATCCACGGTGACCGTGTCGCCGACGGCGAGGTCGAGCTTCACGGCCTCCCAGTCGAGCCAGGTGCGCAGCGCGCGCCCGTTCGCTGCCGTCAATTGGTCGCCGGCGCGGAAGCCCGCGGCTCCCGCCGGACCGTCGGCATCGACGCTCACCACCTTGAGTGCGGTCGTGCGCTTTGCGCGCATCGTGCCGCTGCCCTCGACGTCGAGTCCCACGTAGGCGCGGCGCATCTCGCCGTTCTTCAGGATCTCGGACACGACGAGCTGCGCGCGTTCGATGGGAATCGCGAAGCCCAGGCCCACCGAGCCGCCACTGCTGGTGAAAATCGACGAGTTGACGCCCACGACTGCGCCAAGCGCGTTTGCCAGCGGTCCGCCCGAGTTGCCGGGATTGATGGCCGCATCGGTCTGGATCATGTCGAGGTACAGCCCCGGCTGTTCGCCGGTGGGCAGGATGTTGCGCCCGGTGGCGCTCACCACGCCCACCGTGACCGTCGGCTCCGCGTTGCTCAGCAGGAACCGGTACGGATTGCCAACGGCGATGACCCACTCGCCGATCATGAGGTCGCCGCTGTGGCCCATGGGCGCGACCGGCAGGTCGCTCCGCTTTACCTTGAGCACGGCGATGTCGGTGGTGGCGTCCTCGCCCACCAGGGTGGCCGGCAGTTCGGTGCCGTCGCCCAGCGTGACGGTGATGGCTTCCGCATCCTGCACCACGTGCTGGTTGGTGACGATCACGCCGTCAGGTCGCACGACGAAGCCGGTGCCGATGCCCTGCACCAACTGGTCCTGCTCGCTGCCGCCGAACAGCATGTCGTACGGCGACTGCCGCTCGGCGCGCCGCCGGCTCTGCACCGCGATCGACACCACCGAGGGCGAGATGCGCGTCACGGCGCTCACCAGCGCCGTGCGGCGCGAGTCGTCGACCTGATCGTTGGCCGCCGCACGCGTCTGCATCGCGCCGAACGTGGCGAGCGACGGGTTCTCGGTGGCTGTCGCACCGCTGGGCCGCTCGCGGCACGCGGCGAGGGCGAGCGTCATGCACAGAAGGAGCCGGGTGCGCATCAGGCGACCGCCTGCGCCGGAGTGTCCGGCGCGAAGCACGCCGCCGGATACCGCGCCGCGA
This sequence comes from Gemmatimonadales bacterium, assembly GCA_045803465.1. Lineage (GTDB taxonomy): Bacteria > Gemmatimonadota > Gemmatimonadetes > Gemmatimonadales > GWC2-71-9 > JAGGAG01. The sequence goes on from JBJMOZ010000146.1 coordinate 1,683, forward strand.
CGAAGTAGAGCCCCTGCGGCGGCGCCGGCGGACTGGTGTCCTGATTGTCGTGCCGATGCAGGAGCGTCTGCATGTCGCCGAGCGGCCGGCGCCCGAGCGCGACGTCGGTCATCGTGCCCACGAGCATGCGCACCATGTGCTGGAGGAAGCGATCGGCCTCGACGTGAAAGCTCATTCCCTGGCCACAGGGTCGCGGGTCCCAGCGCGCGTCGCGCACCCGGCAGCGATAGTGCGGCTTCGGCTCGCCCTTGGCCGCGAACGCCCGGAAGTCGTGCTCGCCCAGGAGCTTCGCCGCCGTGGCACCGAGCAGTTCCGCCGAGAGCGGGCGACCCAGCGCCCACTCGAATCGACGGCGGAACGGCGATTCCGAGGCCGCGTCGCATCCGATGTCGTACCGGTACCGGCGGCCGTCGGCTTCCTTGCGCGCGTGGAAGCCGGTCCGCATGGCATGCGTCTCGGCGACCCAGCAATCGCGAGGGAGCAGGGCATTGAGCGCACGGCGCAATTCCGGCGGCGTCCAGCGCTCGGGCATCGCGAAACTCACGGCGAGGCCCACCGCATGGACGCCCGCGTCGGTCCGGCCGGCGGCGTTGGTGCGCACCGGGCGTCCGGTGAGCCGTTCGAGCACGGCTTCCAGCTCGGCCTGCACGGTGCGGCCGGCGGCCTGTCGCTGCCACCCCAGGAAGTGGGTGCCGTCGAAGTGGAGCAGCGCGAGGAATGACCGGCTCATGAGACCGGGAATCTAGCCCGCGGGAGACCCCCGAGCAACCGACGCAAATCGTTGTCCCGATTGACAGAAGGCCGTCTCGACGGGTACGGTTCTGACCCGTCGTAGGCGCCGTTCCAGCCCGAGCCCCGAAGCGTCCGTGAATCCTCTGCAGCAGGCCATCCGGCGGCTCGCCGATGGCGAATCGCTCTCCAGCGCCGAGGCGGCCGACGCGTTCGACATCGTCATGGCAGGCGATGCCACGGCGGTCCAGGTGGCGGCCCTTCTCACGGCCCTGCGCGTGAAGGGCGAAACCGCACATGAGATCGCGGGGGCCGCGCGCGCGCTGCGGCGCGCCATGCGCACGGTGACGCTCGAGACCGTCGAACAGGTGGTCGACACGTGCGGAACCGGTGGCGGGGCGGTGGGCACGCTGAACGTCTCGACTGGCGCGGCCTTCATCGTCGCCGGGGCGGGGGTGCAGGTCGCGAAGCAC
>JBJMOZ010000169.1:0-7971 GCA_045803465.1 Gemmatimonadales bacterium
GCTCGCCGTCGAGCTCCCAGCCGCCGACGCACGCGTCGAACTCGCCGAAAGGCTTCGCCTTCGTGCTCGCGCCGCGCCGTGGCGAGTCGTACGGCCAGCGCAACATGTAGGCATCCTTCGTGTTGTCCCACGGGCCGCCGGCCTCGAGCAGCACGACGCGCGCGCCGGCCTGCGTCAGCGCCCACGCCGCCATGCCGCCGCCCGCGCCCGATCCCACGATGCAGACATCGAACTGCTCGCGCCTGGGCGGCAGGTTCATCGCGTCTCCGGAGTGCCACCGATGTGAAGTGAAGTGCCCCTGATAGTCGGCACGCGTACCACGTGGGTCAATGCCCGAACGCGTCGCGCTCCGACAGCACCATGCCGTCCACCGACTGCACGCGCAGCGACAGTGCTTTGCCGCCGCCCGACTGGAAGTAGTCCACCCGGATGGGGTGCCATCCGGCGCGGAGCGCGACCGGTCCGCTGCGTTCCGCCGCGGCGTGCGGACCGTCGCCGTCGACGAGCAGCTGGTCACCGATCCAGAGGCGGCTACCGTCGTCGGAGGTGAGACGGAAGGTCCAGACGCCGTCGGCGGGCACGCGCACGAAGCCCGTCCATCGCGCCGCCCAGTGCTCGGCGCGCGCGAACCGCGGCAGGCCGACCGCGGCCGCCACGGTGTCTCGCACAAGCGTGAGCGTGTCGAGATCGGCCACGCGGCGAGCCCGGCCCTCGTAGTAGCGCAGCGCCAGCCCGGGTCGGAGCATCGAGCCGTCCATGGATTCGGCGGCGCGGAGGCGTCCGCGAGTGAAGCGCGCGGCACGCGGCGGGCTCGCCTTGCCGCTCCGCAGGAAGGTGCGAGCCGTGACGAGCACGCCCGTGTCGTGCACCGCCAAGGCGAACGGCGCGACGTATTCCGGCGAGTCGACGGTGGGATCGCTCCCGTCGAGCGTGTATCGGATCGTCGCATCGGCCACCGCGGCGGTGAGCGCCACCGGGACGGAGTCGGTGAGGACGAGCCGGTCCTCCTCCAGCCCCGCGACGCTCGGCAGGCGGTAATTCACGCCCAGCCGGTCGAGCAGCGCGAACTGCGCCGGCAACCGGGCGACGAACCCGTCCCACGACCGCGCCGCGGCCGGCGACCATACGACTTCGGCAAGCGCCAGCATGCGAGGCATGGCCATGTACTCCACCTGCGCGCCGTCGGCCATGTACTCGGTCCACACGTTGCCCTGTGCGCCGAGGATGTGGCGCGCCTGTCGGGACGTGAGCGTCGACGGGATGGGCTCGTAGCCGTAGACCCGCTCGAGCGTGACGAGGCCGCCACCTGCCAGGGGTTCCCAGCGTGACTCGCCCTGGTAATAGTCGAAGTACAGGTGGCTGGTCGGCGTCATGACCACGTCGTGTCCCGCGCGCGCGGCGGCGATGCCGCCGTCGACACCGCGCCAGCTCATCACCGTTGCGCCGGGCGCGAGGCCGCCCTCGAGGATCTCGTCCCAGCCCACGAGGCGGCGGCCGCGTGACGTGAGGAAGCGATCGATACGGTGGATGAACCAGCTTTGCAGCCGCTCCTCGTTGGCGAGCTTCTCACGCCGCATGACCTGCCGGGCCAGCGCGCTCTGCTTCCACGCGGTCTTCGGAGCCTCATCGCCGCCAATATGGATGAACCTCGAGGGGAAGAGCTGCATCACCTCGACCAGCACGTCCTGAAGGAACGCGAACGTCTTCTCGCTCGGGCAGTAGATGTCGTCGGTGATGCCCCAGGAGGTCCAGACCGTGTATGGCCCGGGCCCGCAGCCCAGCTCGGGATACGCCGCGAGCGCCGCGCGCGAGTGTCCCGGCATCTCGATCTCCGGGACGACGGTGACGTGTCGCTCGGCTGCGTACTTCACCACCTCGCGGACCTCGTCCTGCGTGTAGAAGCCGCAGTGCGGTACGCCGTCGCCGCGATACGGATCGAACTCGCGCCGCACCACCGTCTCGGCGCGACAGCCGCCGATCCCGGTGAGCTTCGGGTACTTCCGGATCTCGATCCGCCAGCCCTGGTCTTCGGTGAGGTGCCAGTGGAAGGTGTTGAGCTTGTAGCGAGCCAGCAGGTCGATGTAGCGCTTGACGAACTGGACGTCGAGGAAGTGGCGTCCCACGTCGAGATGCATGCCGCGCCAGCGAAAGCGCGGCGCGTCGTCGATGGTCACGACCGGCGCGCTGCCGTCGGGGCTTAGGAGCTGGCGGAGGGTCTCCGTGCCGTAGAAGAGGCCGGCACTGCTCCGCGCCGTGAGGGTGATGCCGCGCGGAGTCACCACGAGCCGATAGCCTTCGCGCGTCGAGTCGGCGAAGGACGCATCGAGCTGCACCGTGATGCGTCCGCTCTCCTCGGCGATCGAGTCGCCAAGCGTGTGTCCGGTCGTCTCGAGCACGACCGCGCGCAGCCGCGCGGCGGCACGCTGCGCCCCGGGACCTCCCCGCGCCGTTAGCGCGGTCGCAGGGCCAAGCATGAAGCGCCCCGTGCCAGGGACGACGCGCGCCGGTTGGGGCACGATGTGGATCGCCGGTGCCTGCGCGGCGGCCGGCACGGCCATCGCGAGCGCAAGCGCGGCGATCAGGCCGCGCAACGTGAACGGTCGGCGGGCGATGAAGCGGAAGCGCGCCACCCTAGGCACTCCGGGTCAGGTACCGGTAGCTCGCCGTTGCCGACCAGATCGGGTCCGCGGGCTCGTCGTGTTCGACGAAGCAGTGCTCGATGCCCGCCTGCTTTCGCTTCGCGAATATCGCCTTCCAGTCGATCACGCCGGCACCGACATCCACCATCCGGCCGTCCGCGGTCATGTCCTTGACGTGCACCAGCGGGAAGCGCTTCGGCCACCGGGCGAATACCACGAGCGGGTCGAAGCCGCCGACCCGGAGCCAGTAGAGGTCGAGCTCGAACTTCACCAGCTTCGGATCGGTCTCGTCGAGGAGCGTGTCGTAGGGCGTTCGGCCCTCGAGCGGAGTGAACTCGTACTCATGGTTGTGATAGGCGAAGGTGAGCCCCTCGCGCTTCGCCGCATCCCCAGCCCGATTGAAGCGGGCGGCGAGGCGCTGATAGTCGGCGAGCGTACGGCGCTGGTCGGGTTCCGTCGATGGCACGATCACGTATTCGTGCCCGACGGTCTTTGCGTCGGCGAAGATCCTGGCCCACTCGCCGGTGAGGAGTTTCTCGCTCACGTGCGCGGCCGGCGCCTTGAGCCCGCATCGGCCCAGCATCGCGCGGATCGCCTTCGGCTCGTGCCCGAAATAGCCCGCGAACTCCACTTCGTCGTAGCCGATCGCTGCCACCTGGTCGAGCGTGCGCTCCATGTCCTGCTTGATCAGGTCGCGCACCGTGTACAGTTGCAGGCCCGCGCGTGTCAGCAGAGGGTCGCCGGCGGCGAAGCCGGGCACGCGGCCGATCCCGATGGCAGCACTCATCGCGGTGACGAACGAGCGGCGATCCATCAGGCCTCCCGGCGCTTCATCGCGCCTCGGACACCGCTCCGGCGGCGAGCGCAGCATCATCGACCGACTCGCGCGCAGCGGTGCGGAGTCCATGCCAGCCGGCCACCGCCACGCCGGCGAGCAGCGTCGGCAGCACCTGCAGCGCCTGGCAGACGAGCCCCGCCGCAATGGCCCGCTCCATCGGCACGCCGAACGGCGCCAGCCCCAGCACGAACGACGCCTGCATGACGCCGACGTTGCCCGGCGTCAGCTTCGGCAATCCGCCGATGTTGGTGGCGAGTACCGCGACGAACGAAGCCGTCAGCGGCGTGCTCCCCTCCACCGACGCGATGGCGAGGTGGTAGGTGATCCACTGGGTGAGCCAGTTGACCAGGGCGAGTCCGAGGACGGGCACGATCTGCCGCCGCGGCGCCGTCGCCGCAATGCGGTCGATGAGCGGCCGCACGCGGGCCGGCAGGCGCCGCGCGAGCGCCGCCCAGGACCCGGTCGCGGTAAGCACCGTCAGCGCCACTACCGCGAGGAGGAGTCCACCTTGGATGGGCCGCACCCACGCTGGCAGCGGCAGCAGCGCCGCGCCGACGACGATCATCACCGCCAGTCCCACCCCCTCCATCACGCGGGACCAGACGATCGACGCCACCGCTGCCCCCAGCGGCACCTGGTCGCGCTGCACCACGACGTGCACCCGCGCGGCATCGCCGCTCGCGGCCACGCCGACGTTGTTCACCGCCGCGCCGATCACGGTGGCGTCGAGCGACGAGCGCCACCGCGGCACGCCGTCCCGGCGCAGCAACAGGTGCCACCCGCCGGCCTTGGCGACCAGCGAGACGAGGTTGACGACCGTGGCGAGCAGCAGCAGGGGCACGCTCGCGCCCGCCAGCACGCGACCCGTCTCCACCCACGGGAAGCGCGTGGCAAACTTCACCGCGAAGGCCACGAGCACCACCGCGATCAGCCAGACCCACCATTTTCTGTTTCGGATCACGCCACAAGGTAGCCGGAATGCCGGGCATCGCCATGTCGACACCGGGCGGCCGTGATATCCGTACTGTGGCACAGACCCCAATACGAGGTGCGCCATTCCGTTCCTGCACCGCAGGCTGACCTGGACCCTCCTGCTGCTCGCCGCGTCGTCGGCCTGCCGGCTCGAATCGCAGGATCCGCCACCGCAGGCGCACGTGCTCTTCATCGGCAACTCGCTCACCTACTTCAACGCGCTTCCCGACCTCATGGTGGAGGTCGCGCGCAGTGCCGGCGACTCCTCCCTCTCGGCGGCGATGGTGGCGATGCCGAGCTACGCCATCCTGGACCACTGGGACGAGGGTTCGGCGCTGCGCGAACTTCGCACGAAACGGTGGACGCACGTCGTCCTGCAGCAAGGCCCGTCCTCCCAGGAGGAGGGCGCAGAGTGGCTGAACGAGGGAATGCGGCGATTCGCCCCGGTGGTGCGCGCCGCCGGCGCCGAGCCGGTGCTCTACATGGTCTGGCCTGAGCGGTCGCGCGCCGAGGATTTTCCCGGGGTGCTCCAGCACTATCGCGACGCGGCCGCGCTCGTGCACGGCATCTTCGCTCCCGCGGGCGATGCGTGGCGGGCGGCGCTCGCCGCCGATTCCACCGCCCCGCTCTACGGCCCCGACGGCTTCCATCCCTCACGCGAGGGGAGCTACCTCGCCGCCGTGGTGCTGCTGGCCCGGGTGCGCGGCCTCGATCCGCTGCGGCTTCCGGCGTCGATCCCCGGATCGTCGCTTGCCGAGCCGCAGGTGCGGGCGCTGCAGCGCGCCGCCGTCCTCGCGCTCGAGCGCAACCCCGCGCGGCCCTGAAAAAGGCGGCGGTCGCCCGCCATTGAGTCGCCCTGCGCGGTCCGTTAGACTCGCTCCCTCAAAGAAGGGAGCCATGGGCCTGCCGACACCCGGATCGCACATCGACACGCACCGTCTCGAGGAGGAGGTGCGGGCGCGTCGCACGTTCGCCATCATCAGCCATCCGGACGCCGGCAAGACCACGCTCACCGAGAAACTGCTGCTCTACGGCGGGGCCATCCACCTCGCCGGCACGGTGAAGGCGCGCCGCGCCGACCGGCACGCCTCGTCGGGCTGGATGGAGCTCGAGAAGCAGCGCGGCATCTCGGTGACGTCGAGCGTGCTGCAGTTCGAGTATCAGGGCTTCAAGGTGAACCTGCTCGACACGCCCGGGCACCAGGACTTCTCCGAGGACACCTACCGCACGCTCGTTGCGGCCGACAGCGCCGTGATGCTGCTCGACAACCGCAAGGGCGTCGAGGAGCGCACCCGGCAGCTCTTCCAGGTGTGCCGGCGGCGGCGCATGCCGATCTTCACCTTCGTCAACAAGTGCGACCGCGCCGGCGAGGATCCGCTCCGCCTGATCTCGGACGTCGAGGCCGACCTGGGCATCGGCTGCTATCCGATGACGTGGCCCGTCTTCCGCGAGGGCGGGTTCGTCGGGGTCTACGATCGGCAGCGGAAGGACGTGCTGCTCTTCGCCCGAAACGAGGATCACGGCGCCAGCCGCGTCGAGACCCGCCGCGTGCACATCGACGCGCCGGGTCTCGAGGAGATCCTCGGCGAGGAGAACCTGCGGCACCTGCTCGAGTCGGTGTCGTTGCTCGACGAGGCCGGCCACGTCTTTTCCCAGGAGGCGCTGCTCGCCGGCGAGCTCACGCCCGTGTACTTCGGCAGCGCGCTCAGCAACTTCGGCGTCGAGCCATTCCTCGAGGAATTCCTGCACCTCGCCCCGGCTCCCACCGAGCGCGCCTCGACGGTGGGGCCGGTCTCGCCGCTGGCACCGGACCTGACCGCGTTCGTCTTCAAGATCCAGGCGAACATGGACCCGCGGCACCGCGACCGGATCGCGTTCGTGCGCATCTGCTCGGGGCGCTACGAGGGCGGCATGTCGGTGACCCACGTGCGCAGCGGCAAGGAGATCCGCCTCGCCGCGCCGCAGCAGTTCATGGCGCGCGAGCGCACGCAGGTCGAGGAGGCGTGGCCCGGCGACGTGGTGGGCATCATCGACCGCGGCATGCTGCGCATCGGCGACACGCTGAGCGAGTCGCGCCGCCTCGCCTTCCAGGACATCCCGCGCTTCCCGCCGGAGCACTTCGCGCGCGTGCTGCCGGCCGATCCGCTGCGGCGCAAGCAGCTCGACACCGGGCTGCGGCAGCTGTCGGAAGAGGGTGCGGCGCAGGTCTTCTACGGTGAGGACGGCACCGGTCAGGCGCCGATCGTCGGTGCCGTGGGCATGCTGCAGTTCGACGTGATGCAGTTCCGGCTCGAGAACGAGTACAACGCGCCCTGCCGGCTCGAACCGCTCAAGTACGGCCATCCGCGCTGGGTCACCGGCCCCGAGGAGGACATCGACACGCTCGCCCGGCGCACCGGCGTGCAGCGGGTGTTCGACTCCAAGGGTGCGCCCGTGCTGCTGTTCGAGACGTCCTGGACGCTGCGCACCGCGATGGAGCGCCCGGGCAAGGTGGCCTTCCACGACGTGGCGCCGTAGCCGATCGGTCGCTCGCGGGTATCACTCGGGCACCAGCCAGCGCCGGAGCGTTCCCATGGCCCGCATCCTCATCGTCGTCACTTCCGCCACCGAGATGGGCGACAGCAGCCGACCCACCGGGATCTGGCTGGAGGAATTCACCACTCCACTCTACGAATTCCTGGATGCGGGCCACGAGGTGACGATCGCGTCACCCGCGGGCGGTGCCGTGCCCGTCGATCCGGCGAGCCTCGCCGAGGACGCGCAGACCGACTCGACCCGCCGCTTCCAGGCCGATGGCGCGCACCGGCACCTGCTCGAGGACGCGGTGCCCCTGCGCGACGTCGCCATGCACGATTTCGATGCGGTGTTCTATCCCGGGGGCCACGGCCCGATGTGGGACCTGAGCCGCGACGAGACGAGCGCGGCGCTCGTGTCGGCCTTCCTCGAGGCGAACAAGCCGGTTGGCGCGGTGTGCCACGGCCCGGCGGCGTTCGTCCCGGCAAAACGTGCCGACGGTACGTCGGTGCTCGCCAACCGGCACGTGACCGGTTTCGCCAATACGGAGGAGGAAGCGGTGGGGCTCGCGAAGCTCGTGCCCTTCCTGCTGCAGGACCGGCTCGTGTCCCTCGGCGCGCAGTACAGCAAGGGTCGCGATTGGGGCGAGCACGTCGTCACCGACGGCCAGCTCGTCACCGGCCAGAATCCCGCCTCGGCGGGGCTGGCCGCCCGACGCCTGATGGAGCTGCTGAGCCCGGCCGAGGTGTCGTCGCCACCTGCTTGACGGGGTGCACCACAAACACCACGCCCCGCGAGTGCCATGGCACTCGCGGGGCGTGGTGCTGCCATCCACGCTAGATCGTCGTGGTCGTCCGTCGCGCCACGAGACGATTGTAGATGAACAGGATGATCAGCGCCCCGATGACGGAGCCGACGAGGCCGGCACCCTCACCCGGCTGGTACCACCCCATCGAACGCCCGAGCACGCCCGCGAGCCACGAGCCCGCGATGCCGAGCAGGATGGTC
>JBJMOZ010000174.1:0-4269 GCA_045803465.1 Gemmatimonadales bacterium
GATCGACGGCGCCATGGGCACGATGATCCAGGGCTACCAGCTGAAGGAAGCAGACTACCGCGGCACGCGCTTCGCCGACTGGCCGCGCGACCTGCGTGGGCACAACGACCTGCTGACGCTCACGCAGCCCGCGATCATCCGCGACATCCACGCGGCGTATCTCGACGCGGGCGCGGACGTCCTCGAGACCAACTCCTTCAACTCGAACGCCCCCTCGCTCGCCGATTACGGCATGGAGCGCATGGCGCGCGAGCTGTCGGAGGCCTCGGCGCGCCTGGCGCGCTCGGTGGCGGACGCCTTCGAGGCGGCCACGCCCGAGCGGCCCCGCTACGTGGCCGGCGTGCTCGGCCCCACCAACCGCACCACCTCGCTCTCGCCCGACGTGAACGATCCGGGCTTCCGCTCGGTGACGTTCGACGAGCTGGTGACGGCCTACACCGAGTCCACCGACGGCCTGCTCGATGGCGGCGCCGACCTGATCCTGATCGAGACGATCTTCGACACGCTGAACGCGAAGGCGGCGATCTTCGCCGTGGAAGGGGTCTTCGAGCGTCGGGGCGAGCGGGTGCCGATCATGATCTCGGGCACCATCACCGACGCGAGCGGCCGCACGCTCTCGGGCCAGACCACCGAGGCGTTCTGGAACTCGGTGGCGCATGCGCGCCCGATCACCATCGGGCTCAACTGCGCGCTGGGCGCCAAGGACCTGCGCCCCTACGTGCAGGAGCTCTCGCGCATCGCGCCGACCTACGTCAGCACGCACCCCAACGCCGGCCTGCCGAACGAGTTCGGCCAGTACGACGAGGGACCGGAGTACATGGCGGGGCTGCTGCGCGAGTTCGCGGAGGCGGGCTTCCTCAACATGGCGGGCGGCTGCTGCGGCACTACGCCGGCCCACATCCGCGCCATCGTGCGGGCGCTCGAGGGCCTTGCCCCGCGCACGCTGCCGTCGCCGGCGAAGCGGCTGCGGCTGAGCGGCCTCGAGCCGATCGCGATCGGCCCCGAGACGGGTTTCGTCAACGTCGGCGAGCGCACCAACGTCACCGGCTCGGCCAAGTTCGCCAAGCTCATCCTCGCGGGGAACTACGAGGAGGCACTCGACGTGGCGCGCCAGCAGGTGGAGAGCGGCGCGCAGCTGATCGACATCAACATGGACGAGGCGATGCTCGACTCCGAGCGCGCCATGACCACGTTCCTGAACCTCTGCGCGGCCGAGCCGCGGATCACGAAGGTGCCGTTCATGCTCGACTCGTCCAAGTGGACGGTGATCGAGGCCGGCCTGAAGTGCGTGCAGGGCAAGGGCGTCGTGAACTCGATCTCCATGAAGGAGGGGGAGGCCGAGTTCCTGCGACAGGCGCGCCTGGTGCGGCGCTACGGCGCCGCGGTCATCGTCATGGCGTTCGACGAGCAGGGCCAGGCCGACACGGCCGAGCGCAAGGTGGAGATCTGCTCCCGGGCGTACCGACTGCTCACCGAGCAGGCGGGGGTTCCGCCCGAGGACATCATCTTCGACCCCAACATCTTCGCCATCGCCACCGGCATCGAGGCGCACGACAACTACGCCGTCGACTACTTCGAGGCTACGAAGCGCATCAAGGCCACGCTGCCGCATGTGCTGGTGAGCGGCGGCCTGAGCAACGTGTCGTTCTCGTTCCGGGGCAACAACCCGGTGCGCGAGGCGATTCACGCCGTGTTCCTCTACCATGCCATCCGCGCCGGGATGGACATGGGCATCGTCAACGCCGGCGCGCTGCCGATCTACGACGACATCCCGAAGGACCTGCTCGAGCGCGTCGAGGACGTGGTCCTCAATCGCCGGCCCGACTCCACCGAGCGCCTGCTCGAGGTGGCCGACTCGGTGAAGGGGATGGCGGCGGAGCAGAAGAACGATCTGTCGTGGAGGAACGGTCCGGTCAACGAGAGGCTGGCGCACGCGCTCGTGGAGGGCATCGCCGATTTCGTCGTCGAGGACACCGAGGAGGCGCGGAAACTGGTGACGCGCCCGATCGAAGTCATCGAAGGCCCGCTCATGGCGGGCATGAACATCGTCGGCGACCTGTTCGGTGCCGGCAAGATGTTCCTGCCGCAGGTGGTGAAGAGCGCCCGCGTCATGAAGAAGGCGGTCGCGCACCTCATTCCCTACATCGAGGCCGAGAAACAGGCCGGCGCCACCAATGCCAAGGGACGCGTGCTCCTCGCCACCGTCAAGGGCGACGTGCACGACATCGGCAAGAACATCGTGGGCGTGGTGCTGCAGTGCAACAACTTCGAGGTCATCGATCTTGGCGTGATGGTGCCGTGCGCCACGATCCTGGACACCGCGAAGCGCGAGGGCGTGGACATCATCGGGCTCTCGGGGCTCATCACGCCGTCGCTCGAGGAGATGAGCTACGTCGCCAGCGAGATGAAGCGCGAGGGGTTCGACGTGCCGCTGCTCATCGGCGGCGCCACCACGTCGCGCGTGCATACGGCGGTGCGGATCGCGCCCAACTACGATGGGCCGGTGGTGCACGTGCTGGACGCCTCGCGCGCGGTGGGCGTGGCGGGCAGCCTGGTGAGCGAGGGACTGCGCGAGGAGTTCACGGCGCAGGTCGTGAGGGAGTACGAGCAGGTGCGGAAGGACCGCGCCGCGCGCACGCCACCGGAAAAGCGACTCGGCATCGCCGCGGCGCGCGCGAACCGGCTCGTGCCGGCCACCGACCCGGCGCCGGCACCGGGATTCATCGGCGTTCGCGTGCTCGAGGACTACCCGCTCGACGACCTCGTTCCCCGCATCGACTGGACGCCGTTCTTCCAGACGTGGGAGCTCGCCGGCCACTATCCGGCGATCCTCGAGGATCCGGTCGTGGGTGCCGCCGCCCGCAACCTCTTCGACGACGCGCAGCGCATGCTCGGCGAGATCGTGTCGAAGAAGCTGCTCACCGCTCGCGCCGTGCTGGGTTTCTTCCCGGCCGCATCGGTGGGCGACGACATCGCGCTCTTCCGCGACGAGTCGCGCTCGGAGCCGCTCGCCACGATTCACACGCTGCGCCAGCAGATGAAGAAGGATGGGCGCCCGAATCTCGCGCTCGCCGACTTCGTGGCCCCGGCTGGAAGCGGCGTGCCGGACTACGTAGGTGCCTTCGCGGTGACGACCGGCATCGGTCTCGACAAGCTCGTCGCCGCGTTCGAGGCGGCGCACGACGACTACAACAGCATCCTGGCGAAGGCGCTCGCCGACCGGCTCGCCGAGGCCTTCGCCGAGCGGCTGCACGAGCGCGTGCGCACCGAGTACTGGGGCTACGCGCGCGACGAGCACCTCGACAACCACGCGCTCATCAAGGAGCAATACCAGGGCATCCGGCCGGCGCCGGGCTATCCCGCCTGCCCCGACCACACCGAGAAGCGGATCCTGTTCGACATGCTCGGCGCCGAGGAGAAGGCCCACATCACGCTGACGGAAAGCTTCGCGATGCTGCCCGCCGCCGCGGTGAGCGGCTACTACTTCTGGCGGCCCGAGTCGCAGTACTTCGGCGTGGGCAAGATCGATCGCGACCAGGTGGAGGACTACGCCCGCCGGAAGGGCATGGACGTCGCCACCATGGAGCGGTGGCTGGCGCCCAACCTGGCCTACAGATGACCATCGCTGCTCAGAATTCCGCCAGCGCCCGGACGACCTCGTCCGGGCGCTCTTCGTGAAGGTAATGGCCGGCGCCCGCGATCAGTTGCTGGTGGTAGTCCGGCATCTGCGCGCCGAGCCGTGCCAGATCCGTCGGTGACGGACCGCTGAGGTGCTCGGCGCCGCCGAGCAACATGAGCACCCGACACGCGACCTGTCCGAGCCGTGTACCGAGCGGCTGCGACTCCACGGCGTCGGCCATGGCGCCGAGCGTTGCGAGCGTCGCACTCACGTCGGCGGCGGATGCCTCGGCATAGCGCTCGACGAGCGTGTCGGTGACCCAGGAGGGGTCGCCGGCCGACGCCAGCAGGCCCTTCCGGATCTTGCCACGGATGAGGCCGCGTCCACCGAACAGCTTGATGAGCGGGGCGAACGCCAGTGCGCGCTTGATGCCGGGGCTTCCGGCCCGCTCGGCGGGCCCGCCTTCGAGCGACACGATCCCACGTACCCGCGCCGGATGCGCGAGCGCGAGGCGGAGTGCCACGGAGCCGGCGATGCCGTGCGCTCCGATCAGCGCCGAGCTCACCCCGAGCGAATCGAGCACGACGCGCACGCGCTCCGCCTGGCCCTCGAGGCTGTAGTCCGCGCCGCGCGGATGGCTGGAGCGTCCC
>JBJMOZ010000272.1:0-14883 GCA_045803465.1 Gemmatimonadales bacterium
CGCGAGCGCGTCACGGCACGCGGCGTCATGGCATGGTCCGAGTCGTTTCTCGAGGGGCTCGATCGCGCGGCCGTCATCGCGGGCGAGGCACGGCCCCGGCTCGCGTCGTCGCTCGAGATCGACCAGCTGGTGGAACGGGTCGCCCTGTCGAAGCGGCTCGTCCTGTTGCTCGACTACGATGGCACGCTGGTGCCGTTCTCCGCCATGCCGGAGCTCGCCACGCCCGATGAGGAGCTGCTCGCGCTGCTGGCGGCGCTCGCGCGCCGGCCCCGGACCGTGGTGCACGTGCTCAGCGGTCGCGACCGGCAGACGCTCGGTCGATGGCTCGGCGAGCTCGACATCGGGCTGCACGCCGAGCACGGCGTCTGGTCGCGGCAGCCACCGCACGGACCGTGGCGGCGCGTCGCCGGCGGCGACACGCGCTGGCGCGCGCGCGCACGGGACATCATGCAGCGGATGGTGGACGAGACTCCCGGCGCGCGACTCGAGGAGAAGTCCGAGGCACTGGCGTGGCACTGGCGCGGCGTCGACCCGGACTTCGGCAACCGTCAGGCGAAGCGGCTCGAGGCGCAGCTCGTGGAGGAGGTCGACGACGAAACGTGCGAGGTCCTGCTCGGGCATCGCGTGGTCGAGGTGCGCGCCGCGGGGATCCACAAGGGGCAGGTCGTGCGTCGGGTGCTGGAGCGCGAGTCCGCGGGTACCTGCATCCTCGCCCTGGGTGACGACCGCACCGATGAGGACCTGTTCGCGGCCCTGCCGCAGGACGCCATCGCGGTGCACGTAGGCGACGGGGAGAGCGTGGCCGGCTACCGCGTGGCGGCGCCCGCCGACGTGCGCCGCATGCTGGAGATGATTCTCGCCACCCCGCCGGTCAGGTCTCCTCGGCGAGGTCCTCCTCCGCGAAGAGCGCAGCATGCTCCGGCTTCGCGGCCATCGCGTAGCGGAACTCGTCGGTCGCCTCGACGTCGGCGCTGAAGGCCGTCCACGAGTCGTAGTCGGGCTGCCACAGGATCTTCTCGCCGATCTCGAGCCCGCTGCCAAGCGGCGGTGGCGGATAGAGGTACTGCAGCGCGACGCGGCGCGTGCGGTAGGTCCCGTTCTCCAGCGGGTCGGTGAACTGTCGTACGAACATCAGCGACAGCACGGGCTCGGTCCCCGGCTCCTCGGCGACTTCCGATTGGAACGATACCCCGTCGTCCTGATGCGCCGCAGGCAGCGCGCTGAATGCCTGGAAGACTTGCCAGCCCACGGCGGGCGGTACATGGGGCGCCTCGTAGCCCGCCTGCGCCAGCAGGAGGCGCAAGAGCGGCTCGGCCGTAAGCGTCGTGATCGGAGCGATCTCGGGCATGATTGGGAGAGTAAGGGGAAGGTTGGCGGGCGGCGGGTGGGCCGTCACAGGATCCGCAATCCGAACGCACTCGTCGCCAGACCCACGCACAGCTCGGCGGTGCGGTTCATCTGGTCGAGCACCGGGTTGATCTCCACTACGTCCATCGACACCAGCTTGCCGGTGTCGGCGACCAGCTCCATCGCGAGATGTCCCTCGCGGTACGTGGCCCCGCCGCGCACCGGGGTGCCGACGCCGGGCGCCTCGCTGGGATCGATCCAGTCCGCGTCGCACGACACGTGGAATCCCGCAGTCCCGCTGGTGGCGATCTCGATCGCCTCTCGCATCACGTCCCGCAGCCCGCGCTCGTCGATGTCGCGCATGGTGTACATGCGCAGTCCGAAGAGCCGCGCATGCTCGCGCTCGGCGGGGTCGAGGTCGCGCACGCCCACGATCACCGTGTTCTCGGCGCGCACGGCGGGGGCCGGTGTCGCGAGATTGACCATGGCGGGGTCGCCGTGGCCGAGCAGGTGCGCGACCGGCATGCCGTGCACGTTGCCGCTCAGCGAGGAGCTGGGCGTGTTGATGTCGCCGTGCGCATCCAGCCAGATCAGGCCGATGCGCTCGCCCCGCTCCGCGAATGCCGTCGCCACGCCGGCCACCGAGCCCGCGCCCAGCGAGTGGTCGCCGCCCAGCACCAGCGGCATGACACCTTCGCGGATCGCCTGCGCCGTATGCCGCGCGAGCTCGTCGCAGACCTGCGTGATGGCCGGCAGCAGGTCGAGCGCGGTGTGCACGTCGGGCAACGCCTCGCGCTCCGGCACGAAGAGATTGCCGTAGTCCTCCACCACGTGGCCGAGTGCCTCGAGCCGGTGCTGCAGCTGCGCGATGCGCAGCGCCGAGGGGCCCATGTCCACCCCCCGGCGGCTTACACCCAGGTCGAGCGGCACGCCGATGATCCGGATGCGTCCCATCACCCCTCCTCGTCGTTCGAGCGGTTCGAGTCGGGGAGGAACATAGCGACGGTTCACCCTGCGGCACGATCGCGGCTAGATTCGCGCGCGTGACCACCGACGCCACCTCCCTCGCCGCGCGCGGCCTCGCCCTGCTCGGCGAGCTCTGGCCCTACGTCACCGGCGTGCTCGGCCTCGTGAGCGCGTCGCTCGCCACCATGCACATCGTGCTCTACAAGCGCGACGTGCGTGCGGCGATCGGCTGGACCGGCCTGGTGTGGCTGGCTCCCATCGCCGGGCCGTTGCTCTACCTCTTCCTTGGCGTCAACCGGATCCGCCGGCGCGCCGGCCGGCTGCGCGGCCGGCCGGAATCGAGCACGGGATTCACCAGCGAGCATCTCGTCGCGCGGCAGGCGCTCAGCGTACTTCCGCCCGACCTGCCGTCTCGACTCTCCGCCATCGCCACCGTCGTCGGCACCACCACGGGGCTCCCGCTGGTGGGCGGCAACCTCATCGAGCCGCTCGTCGACGGCGACGAGGCGTATCCCGCCATGATCTCGGCCATCGACGCGGCCGTGCGCACCGTCGGTCTTGCCACCTACATCATGGACAACGATCGCGCGGGCCAGCTCATCGCCGAGGCCCTCGAGCGCGCCGTGGCCCGCGGCGTCGAGGTGCGCGTGCATGTCGACGACGTCGGCATCAGATACAGCCGTCCGCCCATCGTGCGATCGTTCGCGAAGCGCGGCATCCGCTACGCACGCTTCAATCCGGCCATCGTGCCCTTCGCGCATCCGTACTTCAACCTGCGGAATCACCGCAAGATCCTGGTCGTCGACGGGTGTGTCGGCTTCGCGGGCGGCATGAATGTCCGCGAGAGCTGCCTGCTGGCGCTGCGGCCCCGGCACCCCACGCGCGACCTGCACTTCCGGCTCGAGGGCCCCGTCGTGCGCCAGCTCGCCGAGACGTTCGCCTTCGACTGGCAGTTCACCACCGGCGAGACGCTGGCGGGCGAGGACTGGTTCCCGCCGATCACGCCGCGGGGGCACGTCGTGGCGCGCGGCATACCGGACGGTCCGGATGAGGACCTCGAGACGCTGCAGGACGCGCTGCTCGGCGCCCTCAGTCAGGCCGACCATTCGGTGCGCATCGTCACGCCGTATTTCCTGCCGGACGACTCGCTGGTGGAGGCGCTGCGCATCGCCGCGCTGCGCGGCGTGAAGGTGGACATCCTGGTGCCGGCGCGCGGCAACCTGCGCGTGGTGCAGTGGGCATCGCGTGGCCAGCTCACCCAGGTGCTTCGCTCGGGATGCCGGGTGTGGCTCGGGCCGCCACCCTTCGATCACACCAAGCTCATGATCGTCGATGACGCCTGGAGCCTGTTCGGTTCGGCGAACCTCGATCCCCGGAGCCTGCGGCTCAACTTCGAGTTCTGCGTGGAATGCTACGACCAGGCGCTCGCCGCCCGCCTCGGCGTCCTGCTCGACCAGCGCTTCGCGGCGGCGCGCCGGTACCACCTCGCCGAGCACGAGCGACGCGGCTTGCCGCGCCGCGTGCGGGACGGCGTCGCGCGGCTGGCACTGCCCTATCTTTAGGCAGACCGATCCATCAGTGAGGAGGCTTCCATGACCGACACCACCACGCCCCCTGCCGACGAGGCGCCGAATGCGGCCCCCGGCCCCACGCCCGAACCCACCGCCGACGAACTCTTCGAGGCGCGGATGAAGGAGTGGAAGCAGCGCTGGGCGAAGATGCGCACCGAATTCGAGCAGGAGCTGGACGAGCTCAAGCTCAGGGCACACCTCGGGCGGGAGGACGCGCAGGATGAATGGGACCGTATCGAGACACGGTTCCGCGCATTCTCCAAGGACCTCGACGAGAAGAGCGACGACGTCGAGGACATCGTCGAGGAGAAGCTCAAGGCCATCGCCGCCGAACTGAAGGACGGCTTCGAGCGGCTCCGGAAACTCTTCTAGCTACGGCAGGCGGTGGCCCGTCAGGGCTGGCCGTCCGCCTGCATGTCCTGGCCCGCGGGCATCTCGTCGCCGGCGGGCTCGCCCTGCGGCGCGCTCGTCGACACCGGCCGGCCGGCGAGGCGCATCGCCTCGCGCAGCAGGAACTCGATCTGCCCGTTCAGGCTGCGGAGCTCCTCTCCTGCCCATCGCTGGACCGCGTCGAGCAACTCTCGATCGACGCGCAGCAGGAATGCCTTCCGGTCAGCCACGGTTCATGCACCATTCGTTCGTGTGGAAAATGACCTCGCTGCTCATCATCGCCTACCGCTTCCCGTCGATCCGTTCATGAGGGCTTGCCCCGGTGGTGCCACGCCAAGTGCGGGCTCCTGCACCGGGCACTGACATCGTTTACCCCCCGTAAGGCTGCACCGTTCGATTTCGTGCCCGAATCGTCCTATTTGGTCCCCCGGCCCGGTCCTTGCCCCCTCTCGGGGCCGTTCCCTGAAGGGGGGTGCCGCATACCGCAAACCCGCTGCAACGCTCCATTTCCGGCGCGGAATGCCCAATTCGGCAGGCCGGGCGCGAGCTTGTCCGGTGGGCTGGCGTGACCCCCGTGCCATCGACCCCGGGCGGGGACGTGCTCCCGCGGGACCTCTCCGAGTTCCTGGTCGAGTTCCTGGGCGCCCAGCAGCGATTCGCGATGTATCCGCCGGGCCATCCGTTGCTCGACCCCTCGGTCGACAGTCTCCTCCGAAAGCTCAATCAGGTCTTCCTGGAGCGGCTCTCGCTCACCGTCGCCGTGACCCCGTCGCAATTGGTCGTGTCCGGGGTGCCCACCGATCCCGATCACACCCTGCTGCGCGACCTCGCGAGCCGGCTCCATCGGCGCAACATCGGAGGCATCCGGCTCCTGCGCGGCGTCGGTCGCGCCGAGCTGGGCAGCCTGGTGGGCGTCATCGCGCTCGAAGGGGAAGGGTGGATCGCGCCGCCGCACGACGAGCCCGGGGTGCAGTGGCCGCACATCCGGATCTTCGGACCGGACTACGATCGGCTGCTGTTCGTCGACGAGGAGGACGAGGACCGGGCACTCTTCGATCCGCTGGGTGGCACCTGGGCCGGACGCCTGTGGATCGGGCTTGCCCGCGCATCCCTCGGCGCGCAGTGCAGCGAGCAGGCGGCGGCGCTCTCCGAGCCCGAGGCGATCGCCCAGGCGATCAACGAGGTGGGCGGCGACGCCCAACGAGACGAGCACATCATCACGGCGCTCGGCGACCTCGCTGACGCCTGCCACGGACGAGGCCGCGCGGAGACCATCGCGCTTCAGCGGCAACTTTCGCGTCTGATCGGTGATATCGCGCCGACGGCTCTCGAACGGCTCATGCAGATGGGCGGCAATCTCGAACGCCGCCGACGCTGGCTGCTGCAGGCAACCGATATCATGGCGGCCGACGTCATCGTCTCATTGGTCGATGCCGCCGCCCGTGCGTCCAATCGGACGCTGTCGCCGGCCATCCTCCAGCTCCTCAGCAAGCTGTCGGTGCACGCCGGCGAGGGGGCCCCGCGCACCCGGCTTCGCGCCGAGCAGGCGCTGCGCGAGCGTATCCGCGCGCTCATCGAGCACTGGGACGCCACCCCCGCCGCCGGTACGCCGGAGTACGAGCGTGTGCTCGAGTCGCTGCCCGGCGCCGAGCGCGACCTCGATCCCGTGCTGGTGTATGCGCCCGAGCCGCAGCGCATCATTCTCACTTCGCTCGAGCTCGGAATGGTGCAGGCAGGCACGCGGCGCGCCGTCGACCGGATGGTCGAACGCGGCGAGGCCGGCCTGCTGCTCGATCTGCTGGAGCGACTTCCTGCCGATGACGCGGGTGCCGTGGAAATCCGCGCCTGGGTCCAGACGCCCGGCACGGTGCGTCGCCTGCTCGCCTTCGAGCCGCCGGAACTCGACACGCTCGCGCGTATCCTGCCCTCCACTGGCCTGGACGGACTCGCGCCCGTGCTCGATGCGCTCGGCAGCGCCAAGGAGCGGAAGGTACGTGCCCGGCTCATCGACCTGGTGGCGCAACTCGGCCCCGGCGCAGGCCAGGAGATCGCCGCGCGCATCGGCGGCGCGCCGTGGTACGTGCAACGCAACCTGCTCCGCCTGCTCGCGATGCTGCCCGCACTGCCGGAAGGGTTCAGCATCGCCGCGCACGTGCGCCACCAGGACCCGCGCGTGCGACATGAGGCACTGCGCATCATGCTCAAGGACCGTGCGCGACGCAGCGACGGCGTGCGCCTCGCGCTCCAGTCGAGCGATCCGCCCACCTTGCGCCTCGGCATCCTGGCGGCGGCCGAGGGCTGTCCACCCGACGTGGCTCCACTGCTGCTCGAGCGCATCCGCTCGAGCATGCTCGATCCGCAGCTGAAGGCGCTCGCCATCCGTGCCGTGGCGAGTGTCGATCATCCAAGCGTGATCGCGATGCTGCTCTCGTTCACGATCACCTCCGGCGCATTGCCCTTTCTCCGGAAGCTCGCGCCCCGCTCGCCCGGAATGCTCGCGGCGCTCGCTGGTCTCGCGGCGCACTGGCCGTACCACCCGGAGGCCGGCACGGTGCTGTCGATGGCGGCGAAGAGTCGCGACCCGGAGATCCGGAAGGCCGGCGCGATGGCCGCGCGCGAGGCGGGTGTCGGCGTCGCCGCGTCACCGCGGGTGATCCTGTGAGCAGCTCGGCAATCGGCTTCCTGCAGTCGCTCGGCCACGCGCTGTCCGCGATGACGCTGTATACGGCCAGGCATCCGGCCTGCGTCGCCGCCTCCGACACCGCCTTCGAGCGCCTGCGTGTGCTCGTGGCCGACGAGGCGTGGGCCTTCTCGTTTCTCGGCGAAGCGGTGGTCGGCAACGGCCGCGCGCTGCACGAGCTCAAGGGCTGGCAATGGTCGTCCCGCCTCGCCGACATCGGCGTGCAGCGCGTGGAACTCGATGCGGCCGTGTCGCGGCAGGCGTTCGACGCGTTCCTCGACGACCTCATGTCGCGACTCTTCGGCGGGCGTGGCACCAGCGGCGCCCTGCAGTCGCGGCGCGGCATGCGCTGGGGGATCGTGGGCGTGGAAGCGGCGCCGGAGGGCGAGGCTGCGGAGGTTGCCGCGGACCATGGTGGCATCGCGTACCGGTTGTCGGAGGAGGCGGACATCGTCCGCCAGCTGTATCAGCGCGCGGGCCAGCGCGGCGTGGCGCTCGACGAGGTCGAGTCCGTGATCGCGTCGCTCTCCGTGGCGATGCATGCCGAGGGACAGCTGCTGCTGCCCGTGCTGGAGTTCCCCGGGCACGATGCATCCAATGCGCTGCACGCGATCAACGTGGCGATTCTCGCCATGACGCTGGGTGAAGGGCTGGGCATGGCGTCACGCGACGTGCACGCGGTGGGCAGCGCCGGCCTGCTGCACGACGTGGGCATTGCGCAGTTGCCGGAGGAATTGCTCGCGAAGTCGGTACTGACGCCGGAGGAGCGCCGGCGCATCGAGGAGCATCCCGTCATCGGTGCGCGCATGCTGCTCGCTCGTGGCGCGGTGTTCGACCTCGCGGCCGTCGTCGCCTACGAGCACCACATGCGTCCGGACGGTACGGGGTTCCCGCGTCTGCGCGTACCGCGGGACATGCACTACATCAGCCGCCTGGTCGCGGTCTGCGACGTGTACGACGCGCTTCGCACGCCGCGTCCGTGGCGTCCGGCCTGGACACCCAGTCGCGCGCTCGAGTTCGTCGAGGAAGGGGCGGGGACGACGTTCGACGCCGGCGTGGCCCGCGCCTTCGCCGCGTTGGTTCGGCGGCTCGAGGGGCGTCAACCACTCGAGTCTTGCTTGCCGGCGTGATCGGGCCCACCGTCGGCAGCGGCAGCAGTTCGCGCGCCGCCGTCAGCGTTGCCGTGGCCGTATCGTCGGGCGTGCCGTCGGGCTTCATCGCCTCCACCACGTACCCGCCCGTCTCGGCGAAGCCGTAGAACTCGTAGACGCCCTGCGCTGCGTTCGCGGCCGGCACCGGCGCCCGCATGCGCCACGACGCCGGAAGCCACGCACCGTCGTCCAGCCGCACGAAGCGCATCGCCCCGCCCGCGCCGTGATCCGGCACCCAGTCGGGCTGCTTCACGAACTCGAAGACGAGCGTCTGCAACGCCAGGCTACCGAGATCGAACTCGTAGCGCCCCTCGAGGGCGCCGCGTCCGGCATGCTTCGCGGGCTTGAAGCGGACGACGAGCAGGCTGTCGCCCTTCGACTTGGGCTTGGCGAGGCTGAAGCAGTGCGAGTCGAGGAACCAGTCGGTGAACAGCACTCGCGCGTCCGGGCCGTAGAACACCGGCCCCACGTTGGGTCCCGGCACCACCTTGCGTGGATCGGGCCAGGTGCCGCGCTCGAAGCCCCACGCCCGCAGGCTCTCGGGATCGGCGCTCTTGATGGGCCAGCCGCTCAGCTGGCGCGGCGCCAGGCTAGGCGTCGAGTCGAGCGGCGTGCCGTCGGCACGCACCGTGTGCCGCCACGTCTGCACCTTGAACTTCCGCTCCTCGCCCGAGAAGCCGGCCTCGGCGAGACCGAGCGTCGTCTGGGCGGCTTCGAGCAGTTTCGCCATCACGTCGGCGTTGCCGAGCGCGACGCCGCAGAGCGACTTGCCCCCGTACGCCAGCAGCTCCGGCAACGCGTAGGGTACTTCCGGTACTGCCAGCACCGGTGTCCACGATGCGCCGGCTGCAAGCGGCGGCGAATTCGTCTCCCACGCCTGGAAGCCGATGCGCTGCACGCGCACCCAGTAGGTGCCGGGCCCCGGGGCCACGAGCAGGAAGCCGCCGCTCGCGGTGCTGGCGGTGCGCGCCACCTCCGTACGCTGCTGGTCCAGCAACAGCACCAGCGCCTCGCTCACGGCACTGCTGTCGCTGGCCAGCACCAACCTGCCGCGCACCTGTTGCGCGGCGAGCGGCGCGAGGCCGGACGTCGCCATCAGGCACGCGACGACGCGCATGATCCGGGGTAGATCCTTCGATAGCCATGGCGGCATGCGCCCTCGCTCGACGGAGCGGGCCGCCGTCGCCACCCGAACCGGAGTCGCTCGCATGCGGAAGCCCATCTCGCCCAACCTCCACGGCCTGCTTGATTACGCCACGATGGCCGCCGTCTTCCTGGCGCCGCGGCTCCTGCCGATGCCTCGCCGGGCGCGTCGCACCGCACGCCGCCTCGCGGCCGGCTACACCGCCATGTCGGCCATGACCGAGTATCCGCTCGCCGTGCGGCCCACGCTGCCATGGCGCACCCACGGCCAGGTCGATCGGGTCCTCGGCGCGCTGCTGCCCACGCTGCCGTTCCTGTTCGGCTTCGGGCGCGATCGCACCGCCCGCAATTTCTTCCTCGGGCTTGCCGCGGTCACCGTCGCCGTCACCATGCTCACCGACTGGGAGCGCACGCCGGAAGTGGCCGCCGGCAACGGCGCCGCCTAGGGCATCCGCCTGCTCACGTCCCTACGGTGGCGATGCACTCGAGTTCCATCCTGGCGTTGAGGGCGAGGCCCGTCGTACCGAAGGCGCTGCGCGCGGGCAGGTGCTTCGGGAAGAACGTGACGTAGACCTCGTTCATCGCCGCCCACTCCTGCATGTCGGCCAGCATGGCGGTGCACTTGATCACCCGGTCGAGCGACGAGCCGTGGCGCTCGAGAACGGCACGGATGTTCTCGAGCGCCTGACGCGTCTCGGCCTTGATGCCGCCGGGCACGAGCTTGAGCGACGCGTCGGTACCGAGCTGGCCCGAGAGGAACAGCAGGTTGCCGGTGCGCACCGCCTCCGAGAATGGCAGCTTGCCGCCGCCGGACATCGGGAAATACTCGGCGTCACGTGTCTGGCCCGACGCCATCGTCGCTCCGAACAGGCCGAGGAGCATCAGTGCCACCGCCCCGCGCTTCATCGTTTCACGCACGTGGTCTCGCTCCGATTCCGGGTGATCACTCGCCATGCCGGTACGGCGGCGAGCCGAACAGGAACCGCTCGAACGCGGCGTCCAGCTCATCGCGCCGGTGCCGCCAGTGGATGCGCATCGCGGTCTCGTCGGGAACATGAAGATAGCCCGGCGACACGACCGGTTCGCCCACCGCAACGTCGATGAGGACGGTGGCCGCCGCTTCGTAGCGCACACCTTCCTCCATCCGGATGCGCCGGGTGGCCTTGCGATGCACGTCGTCACCCACGTGCAGCGTGGCGGTGCCGCGGAACCGGTAGCCGCGCCGCGAAAGCGGGTCCACCACGTTGAGCTCGAGCACGGGACGGTGCTCGAGGTTGGCGCGCGTGCGGGGCGAGGCGATGTCGAGGAAGAAGAGCCGCCGCTCATCCCACGCGCGGATCGTGCCCTTGGGCGAGAGGTTCGGCAGGCCGTCCGGCGTGACGGTGGCACAGAAGCAGAGGTGCGTCGCCTCGATCACGGCGAGCATGTCGTCGGTGAGCCGGAACGCGGCCTCGCTCACGCGGACGACAGCGGTCGATAGCGCATCTGCACCACGCCGTCGGGCCAGTTGCGGGAGTCGTAGAGGTCGAGGCGGTCGAAGCCGCCACCGCGCGCGAAGAGCGGGATGCCCGCGCCGAGCACGACCGGGATCACCGAGAGGATGTACTCGCTGATGAGCCCCGCTTCGCGGCACGCCGTTGCGAGCCCGCCGCCGCCCACGAGCCAGAGGCGGTGCTTTCCCTCGCGGGTCGCGCGTCGCATCTCGTCGGCCGGCGTCTCGGCGGTGAAGCGCACGTCGCGTCGCTCGCTGATGAGCGGTGCATGGGTGAAGACCAGGCTCTGCTTGCCCGCGTACGGCCACTCGCCGAACTCGAGGCACTTCTGGTAGGTGAATCGTCCCTGCCATGCGGCATCCACCGAGGCGTAGAACTCGCGGAAGCCGTAGTCCTCGCCGCCCGCACCGAAGTCGTTCAGCCATTCCACCCCGCCGTCCGGCGTGGCGATGTAGCCATCGACGCTCGCGGCGACATAGTAGATGAGTTCAGGCATGGTGCAATCATTACCTCGACAGGCGGCGCCACGCGAGCCCTGCGATGGCGAGAAACCCGAGCTCGACCACCGCATCGGCCAGGTAGATGGGAGAGATCCGGCCCGAGAGGCCGTAGCGCAAGTCGATCGCCGCGAAGCTCGCGGCCGAACCGGCGGCCAGAGGCAGAAGTTCGTGCGCACGGCCGGCGCGGAGGGCCATGAGCAGCACCGTCCCGATCACGGCTGCGAGCAGGCCCACCATCTGCACCAGCCAATCATCCACCTTGGGGCCGGTCACTGCCTCGAACGTCCGCATGCTCACGAGGGGCCACACCCCCGTGAGCACGTAGAACGATCCTTGGACCATGAGGCCCGCCCGCACCAGGCGATGCATGCCATCGGATACCCCGGCGATGGCCGTGCCGGCGCTCAGCGCACCAGTTGTCGCAACCGCTCGAGTTCCGCCGCCGGCAATGCGGAGCGCAGCGTCAACTGGTGGTCGTCACGCGGCCACGTCAGTTCGTGCATGCCGCCGGCGGTCGGGGAGGGCTTCGTCGGCGTGACCGGTGTGCGCACCTGGTCGAATTCCACCGGCGTCCCGTTCACCGAGTAGATGAGCCGGGTTCCGCCTTCGGGCAGCGCCTGGCTCGAGACCACGTCGAGTCCTTCCAACCGGAACGGTGCCGAGGCCGGCGGTGCCGATGGCGTGGCCACCTTCGCTTTCCACGGTGGCAGGTCGTTGAGCGCGACGCCGTCCGCCGCACGCGCAGGCGGCGTATCGCGTGCCGCGCGCCGCTCGTCGGCCTGCGCGCGGCTGGCCATCTGATTGGCGGCGCCAGGCGCGCTCGTGACGTCTTCCTGCTCCTTCGCGACCTGCTTTTCCTCACGCGGGGCATGCGTTGCCACGGCGCCCTGAGGGTGCGCCGTGCTCGGCTCGGCTGCGGGCGGCGGGGTCGATTCCTTCAGAAGCGGTGTGCTCGGCGTCGCCGCGGCGGCCGAGGGCGCTGGCGCCGCTGCTTCTGCCTCGCGCGATACGCCGTCGAGCCCTCGCGCCGGGGCCGTGCGGCCAGGACGCACGGCGAGATCGCCCACCGTGACCACCAGCAGCGCACTCGCCGCCAGTCCCAGCACGCGATAGTCGAAACCGCTCCGGGCGCCTCGCGCCGGCGGCGCGTGCCGTGGCTCGAGGTCGAGTCGCGCGACGATCCGGTCGCTCTCGCCCAGAAGCATGCGGGCCTCGTCCAGCCGGGCCCGACAAGGCTCGCAGGTGCGCGCGTGAAGCTCGATCGCCGCCGCGTCCGCCGACGACAGTTCCCCGTCCACGAGCGCGTGCAGCTGCCCGTCGTCAGGATGCGACATGAGTGTGCTCCTCCTCGCGGTAGGCCTCGACCAGCTTCCGGCGCGCGCGCGCGAGCGTGGTGCCGATCGCCCCGCGCGCGAGACCCAGGGTCTCCGCGATCTCGTCGTAATTGAAGCCTTCGGCCTTGAGCAGCAGTGCCTCGCGATCGCGCTCGTTGAGCCGGGCCAGCGCCCGCCGTACCCGCGTCCGGTCCTCCTCGCGCACGAACTCCTGATCGGGAGCCGGGGAGGCCTGTGGCCCCTCGTGCCGGTACAGCTCGAGCCGCCGGCTGCGGGTGCTGGCGCGGCGGCCGTCCTCCCGGACCAGGTTGAGCGCCACGGCGAACAGCCAGGGCCGGGGGTTGTTCGGGGGTGCCTCGACCGCGCGGGCGAAGGTCTCCTGGGCGAGGTCCTCGGCGCGATCCCGGTCGCCCGTCCGGCGGTAGAGCATGCGGACGAGCGAATCGTGGTACAACTGGAAGAGGGCGCCGATATCGGTCATCGTGGGGGAGATGTCGGGATGCGGGAAAGTTGCACGGATCGGCCTATATTTCTTCCAATTGGACCCAAGCCGGGAGCCTGACATGACCACCGCGACCCTCGGGGTCTCGCCCACCACCGCCGACACCTTCCCGATCAACGGGACGGATTACATCGAGTTCTACGTCGGGAATGCCAAGCAGGCCAGCCTCTACTACCGGGCGGCGTTCGGCTTCCAGCTCGTGGGATATCGCGGCCCGGAAACCGGTGTCAGGGACCGGGCGAGCTATCTGCTGCAGCAGGACCGCATCCGCTTCGTCCTCACGACGCCCATCCGGCCCGACCTGTCCGACGAGTCGCGGGCCATCGCCGACCACGTCTTCCGCCACGGCGACGGCGTCCGCGACCTCGCCCTGTGGGTGGACGATGCGCGCGAGGCCTTCACCAAGGCCATCGAGCGCGGCGCGGTGCCGGTGCACGAGCCACGCGTCCTCAGGGACGACGACGGCGAGATCGTCATTGCCGCCTTCAAGACCTATGGCGACACGATCCACTCGTTGGTGGAGCGGCGCAACTACCACGGCCTCTTCATGCCGGGCTTCCGGCCGGTGAAGCCGTACTACCAGCCCTCGCCGGTCGGCCTCAAGTACGTCGACCACTGCGTCGGCAACGTCGAGCTGGGCAAGATGAACGTCTGGGTCGACTTCTACGCGCACGTCATGGGCTTCCGCAACCTGCTCACCTTCGACGACAAGGACATCTCGACCGAGTACTCGTCGCTGATGTCGAAGGTGATGGCGAACGGCAACGACCGCATCAAGTTCCCGATCAACGAGCCGGCCAAGGGCAAGAAGAAGTCCCAGATCGACGAGTACCTCGACTTCTACGGCGGCCCGGGCGTGCAGCACATGGCCCTCGCCACCGACGACATCATCACGACCGTCACGGCGCTCCGCGATCGCGGCGTCGAGTTCCTCACGGTGCCCACCACCTACTACGAGGAACTGCAGGGCCGCGTCGGCAGGATCGACGAGCCGGTCGACGAGCTCGCCAGGCTCGGCATCCTCGTCGACCGCGACCCGGACGGCTACCTGCTGCAGATCTTCACCAAGCCGGTCGAGGACCGGCCGACGGTGTTCTACGAGATCATCCAGCGGAAGGGCGCCAAGAGCTTCGGCAAGGGCAACTTCAAGGCGCTCTTCGAGTCCATCGAGCGCGAACAGGCGCTGCGGGGGAACCTCTAGCATGCCGGTCTACCACCAGTTGGGCGAGGTGCCGCGCAAGCGGCACACCGTCTTCCGCAAGCCCGACGGCGGCATCTACGCCGAGGAGCTGATGGGCCACGAGGGCTTCGTGGGCACCTCGTCGCTGCTCTATCACATCCATCCGCCCACGACGGTGAAGTCGGCGCGGAAGCTGCGCGACGTCAAGCTCGAGGCCGATGAGGAGACGTCCCTGCGGCACCGGCATTTCCGCACCGCGCAGGCGCGCAAGGGCGGCAGCGCCACGCTCGACCGCGTGCCGCTGCTCTTCAATGCCGACATCGCGATGTACTACGTGGAGCCGGACGAGAACGATGCCCACTTCTTCCGCAATTCGCAGGCGGACGAAGTGGTGTACGTGGTGGAGGGGCACGGCGTGCTGGAGTCGGTCTTCGGCGAGCTGCCCATCCAGCCGGGCGACTACGTCGTGGTGCACCGGAACATCACGTTCCGCTGGAAGTTCGATTTCAGCAGGGGCCCGGTGAAGCTGCTGCCGATGGAGAGCCGCGGGCACGTGCGGTTCCCCTCGCGCTATCGCAACAACTTCGGCCAGTTGCTCGAGGGCGCCCCGTACAGCGAGCGCGACA
>JBJMOZ010000294.1:0-2520 GCA_045803465.1 Gemmatimonadales bacterium
GGGCATCGTGCATTCCGCGTGGCGCGCGGTGCCGGGCCGCTTCAAGGACTACATATCGACGCCC
Source organism: Gemmatimonadales bacterium (assembly GCA_045803465.1). GTDB lineage: Bacteria > Gemmatimonadota > Gemmatimonadetes > Gemmatimonadales > GWC2-71-9 > JAGGAG01. The sequence continues at coordinate 65 of JBJMOZ010000294.1, forward strand.
AAGCAGAACAACTACCAGTCGATCCACACCACGGTGGTCGGCCCGCGCCATCAGTGGGTCGAGTTGCAGATCCGCACCCGCGATATGGACCAGATCGCCGAGTACGGCGTGGCCGCGCACGCCCTCTACAAGGACGGCGTGCACGTCAACGGTGACGGCCCCGTCCCGAATGGCAGCGGTTTGGCGCAGCAGAAGGAAAATCCTTACATCTGGCTGCGCCGGCTGGTCGACACGCTGCTCGAGGGTGACAATCCCGAGGAGTTCCTCGAGCACACCAAGCTCGAGCTGTTCCAGGACCAGGTGTTCTGTTTCACGCCGAAGGGCCGGCTCATCGCGCTGCCGCGCGGTGCCACGCCCATCGATTTTGCCTATGCCGTGCACACCGACGTCGGCAACTCCTGCGTCGGCGCCGTCATCAACGGGCGACAGCTGCCGCTCACCACCCAGCTCAAGAACGGCGACCAGGTGGAGATTCTGACGGCGAAGGGTCAGACCCCGCCCGCCGCCTGGGAGCGTATCGCCGTCACCGGCAAGGCGCGGTCCTCCATCCGTCGCGCGGCGCGCGATGCTCTGCGCCGCCAGTACTCCGAGCTCGGCCGGCGCCTGCTCGTCTCCGCCTTCCTGCGGATCGGCCAGGAGTATTCCGACGAGAGGCTCAAGAAGGGCCTGGCGCGGCTGACGCAGAAATCGGTGGAGGAGGTGCACGCCGGCGTGGGCCGCGGCGAGCTCCCCGTAAAAGATGTGATCCGTGCCATCGTGCCGGAAGCCGAGCTCGACAAGGAGCCGGCCGCCGCTCCGCGCAAGCGCAGCCGTCGCCAACGCGGGCAGAGCGAGGAGGGCTGGTTCAACGTCGCCAAGGTCTTGAACCTCAAGTTCCGCTGGCCCGGTAGTGGCGGCGCGGAAGCCAAACAAGCGCAAGTGCTCCCCATCCGCGGCCTCAAGAATGACGTGCCGGTTATGTTCGAGGAAGGGGGCGCCGTTCCCGGCGATCGCATTGTCGGCGTCCTCTCCGACGGTGAGGGCATCCGCATCTTTCAGATCCACTCGCCCAAGCTCAAGGAGTTCGAGCACGAGAAGTGGATCGACGTCACCTGGGACATCGATCCCGACCACCCCGAGCGGTTCCCGGCCAAGATCGTCGTCACCGCGCTCAACGAACCCGGCACGTTGGCGCAGATCGCGCAGGTGATCGGCGAGGCCGACGGCAACATAGACAACGTGCGCATGGTGCGCCGCGCCAAGGACTTCACCGAGATCCTGATCGAGCTGGAGGTATGGGACCTCGACCACCTGACGCAGATCATCGCCGGCCTCAAAAGCAAAGCCGTGGTCAGCAGCGTCGAGCGGATGTTCGGGTAGAAGCGCAGCCGATTTTAGATTGGACAGGTCGAGAGCTTCCTATGACGGTGCCGAAACGCCCCTCCCGCGAGCCCGCGCATCTGCGCCTCGGCGTCAACATCGACCACGTCGCCACCATCCGCAACGCGCGCGGCGGCCGGCATCCCGATCCGCTCCGCGCCGCGCACGTCGCCGTGGAGGCGGGCGCCGACGGCATCACCGCGCACCTGCGCGAGGACCGCCGCCACATCTCCGACGACGACATCGCCCGGCTCAAGCGCGAGCTGACCCGGCCCCTCAACTTCGAGATGGCCGCCACCGACGAGATGCTCGCCATCGCGCTGCGCCACGTGCCCCATGCCTGCTGCCTGGTGCCCGAAAAGCGCGAGGAGCGCACCACCGAGGGCGGGCTCGACGTTGTGCGGGGCGAGAACCATCTGCGCCAGGTGATCGAGTCACTGAAGACCGCGGGCATCCGCGTGTCGCTCTTCATCGAGCCCGAGACGCGCGCGATCGAGGCGGCCGCGCGGCTCGGCGCCCACGTGGTCGAGCTGCACACGGGCGCCTATTGCGAGCGCGCGCTTGAAGACGACGCCGGCGGCCTGCAACGCGAGCTGGCCAGGCTCGAGCGCGCCGCGCAAGCCGCGGATGCAGTAGGCCTCGAGGTGCACGCAGGGCACGGACTCACCTTCAACACGGTCGCCGCCGTCGCACGCATCCCGGCAATCGTCGAGCTCAACATCGGCCACTTCCTCGTCGGCGAGGCCATTTTCGGCGGCCTCGGGCCGGCCATTGCCCGCATGCGCACGTTGATGGATGAGGCACGGGCCGGCATCGCCGCGGGAACACGCGCGAAAGGCGCGCCATGATCCTGGGCCTGGGCAACGACATCATCGACATCCGCCGCATTGAGAAGGCTCTCAATCGCTATGGCGAGCGCTTCCTGGCGCGTGTCTTCACAGCCACGGAGCGCGCGAAATCGGACGCCCGGACGGGTCGCGCAGCCTCCTACGCCAAACGCTTCGCCGCCAAGGAGGCCTGTGCAAAAGCCCTCGGAACCGGCTTCCGCAAGGGGGTCTTCTGGCGCGACATGGGCGTGGTCAACCTGCGGTCGGGCC
>JBJMOZ010000314.1:0-2838 GCA_045803465.1 Gemmatimonadales bacterium
CCACCACGACCGCCCGGCCGGTCGCCGGATCGTCGCGACGCTCGAATTCGCCTGCGGGAACCACCCAGGTCAGCACCGCCGCAATGGCGATGCAGGCAAGCAGCAGGACGAAGGGGTGGGGAAAGCGCCGCGCGGCCGTCACCTAGAGCGTCTTACAGATCTTCTTCACCGGCACGACCTTCCCGCAGGCGACCGTCTCGTCCATGCCGCCCGTGATGGGGCCGCATGCCGTGGCGACCGCGTTGCGCACGGCCTCCTCTTCGGTGGCCGCGGAGGCGGTGGCGGAGTTGGAGCGGCCGCGGAACTCGATGTCGACGGCGCACTCGTGGTGCTGCGAGGCGAGCGTGCTCCAGGCGAGGTAGGCGCCCAGGGCGACGAGCAGGAGCAGCGTGATCAGATTGCCCTTCTTCATGGGGCGCTCCGGTCTCAGGCCGACTCGGATTCCTCGGCGAGCCAGCGGAGGTAGGCGTCGCTCCCGTGGATGATCGGGAGCGCGATGCATTCAGGGACTTCGTAGGGATGGAGCTCGAGCAGCCGCCGTTCGAGCGCCGTGAGGCGCGACGAGGCGGCCTTGATCTCGAGGCGCCACTCGGTGGCGCGCTCGAGTCGTTCCTTCCAGCGATAGACGCTCGCCTGCGGCCCGAGCACCTGCGCGCACGCCGCCAGCCGCTCCGTCACCAGCGTCTCCGCGACCCGCTCGGCGGTCTCGCGGTCGGCGAAGCTGGTGACCAGGACGACGTACGACGGAAACGACACTCGCTACTTCGACTTCCCCGGCAGTCCGGGTGTCGCCTCGGGCGCAACACCGTCGCTCAGTGGAAGCACGGCGACGCGCCAGCCGCTCTTGAATTGGACCGTCAGGAAGTACGCGGCGGTATCGGCCGTCACGCCCACCACGTCGGGCATCGTCTTCGCGTAGGCGATGGCGGTGCCGATCTGCTCGGCGTAGGCGTCGGGCGTGGAGCCCTTGTGGGCCTTCGCCAGGGCCCGGCCGATGGCCACCTTCTGGGCCTGCTCGGGACCGTAGGCCGCGAACTGGTCGGCCGGCAGGTAGCCGTCCTGCTGGTCGAGGTGGCCGTAGCGGTCGTACGTGGGGCACCCGCCGAGGGCGAGGGCCAGGGGGAATACGAGAAGGCCGAGCGCACGACGCATTGCCGGATCCTGATCGGGTTCGGGACTGGGAGGCCGGGCCACGTGCCCGGCGGCCGTAATTATCGGTGTCCGGGCGATTACGCGCAAACGCCCACTGGGTTGCCCGGTTAGGATTTCCCCATGCCAACCCTCATGCGCCGGGCGTTCCGGCCACTTCTGCCGGCCGTCGTCCTCGTGGCCACCCTCGCCGCATGCGGATCGCGCGAGAAGGCCATCCCACTCGTCGTGTTCAATGCCGGCAGCCTGGCGGCCCCCTTCCGGGACCTGCTCATGGCGTTCAAGGCGAGCCAGCCCGAGACGATGCCGGCACAGGAGAACTCGGGGAGTCTCGAGGCGGCTCGGAAGCTGACCGAGCTCGGCAAGGTGCCCGACGTGCTGGCGGTGGCGGACTACACCGTCATCGACCGCCTCGTCCGACCCGTGCACGCCACCTGGCAGGTGATGTTTGCGAGAAACGCGATGGTCTTGGCCTATACCGACCGATCCGCCGGTGCGAACGAGGTGAACGGCAGCAACTGGTGGCAGGTGATGCTTCGCCCCGGCGTGCGGGTCGGGCGGTCCGACCCGGCGCTGGATCCGGCCGGTTATCGCGCGCTGATGGTGCTGCAGCTCGCCGAGGCGCACTATGCAGAGCCGGCGCTGGCGGCGAAGCTCCTGCTCGCGATGCCCGCACGCTACGTGCGGCCCAAGGAGGCGGACCTCACCGCACTGCTGCAGGCGGGCGAGCTCGACTACGCGTGGACCTATCGTTCCATCGCCCAGACCACGGGCCTTCGGTTCGTGGACTTGCCTGCGGAGATCGATCTCGGCGATCCCGCACGCGCGAGCGCGTACGCCACGGCGAAGGTGATGGTGCCGGGGGTGAAACGCCTGGGCCAGGACATGCTCGAGCTCACCGGCGAGCCGATCGTGTACGCGCTCACGATTCCGACCGCGGCACCGCATCCGGAGCTGGCGCGCGCCTTCGTGCGCTTCGTGTTGTCGGACTCGGGTCGGGCGATCATCGAGAAGAACGGACTGGTGCCGATCCAGCCGGTGCTGTTCACGGGGGACATGCCGCCGGAGTTGCAGGAGTGATTTGAGGGGTGCTTTACCGCTATTTTCCCACCCCACACAGATCCCGGACCAGGCTCCCATGAGTGGCGTTCCGAACATCCCCCATCCGAAGAACGAGCCCGTGCTGGGCTATGCCCCGGGCTCGGCCGAGCGGGCTTCCCTCAAGGCCGCGCTGGCGGCGCTGAGCGGGGAGGTGGCCGATATCCCCGCGATCGTGGGCGGCAAGGAAGTCCGGAGCGGGGACTGCATCGACGTCACGTCGCCGCACCGCAACAAGCACGTCATCGCGCGGGCACACCTCGCGAGCGAGGCCACGATCAAGGCGGCGGCGAAGGCGGCCGTCGGCGCGCAGCGGGAGTGGGCCGCGCTCCGGTTCGAGGATCGCGCGGCGGTATTCCTGCGTGCCGCCGAGCTGCTCGCGACCACGCGCCGCATGCTGGTCAACGCCGCCACGATGCTCGGGCAGAGCAAGACGGCTTTCCAGGCCGAGATCGACTCGGCGTGCGAGCTGATCGACTTCTGGCGGTTCAATCCCGCATACGCGCAGGAGCTGTACGACGAGCAGCCGATCAGCAGCAACACGATGTGGAACCAGCTCGATTACCGGCCGCTCGAGGGGTTCGTGTACGC
>JBJMOZ010000319.1:0-4675 GCA_045803465.1 Gemmatimonadales bacterium
GACGCACCTCGAGATCGAAGTGCACGCGACCCGCCGGCCCGCTCGCGGCGCCGACGATGCGATAGCGCCCCTCCCGCTGGGTGACGCGATGCTCGCCCAGCGAGAGGTCGGCGCGCGCGGTATCGAGGTGCACGCGCTCCGCGGGCACCTCCGATGTGTAGCGCTCGTAGCGCCCGTCGGGGCGTCGGCGCGTGACGAGCAGCTGGCCGCCCCAGCGGCCCTTCGGTACGTCACCGCCCACGAGATAGGTGATGTACCACCACTCGTCGGGCGTGGTGACGACATTGAAGTAATGCCACTCGCCCCACGTGGAATCGCCGCCGGGCGGGATGTGGAAGCGATCGAGCTCGTCGTAGAGCTGCTGCAGCGTCGGCGCGACCCAGGCCGAGTCGGCGGGTGAATCGGCCCAGGTGCCATCGATGAGGTCCAGTCCGGCGCCGACCGCCGCAGCGCGACTCGGTATCTCGCCGCCGGCCTTCACCGGCATCACGTGGTCGCCGTGACCCAGGTACAGCAGCTTGTACTCGAGCGCCGGAGCCACCGCGCGTACGCTGCCCACGGTGCGCGGTCCACCGAGGAAGGTGCGCGTCACGGCGCGCGCGCGATCGATGCCGAAGAACATCCCGCCTGCACCGCCGGTTCGCATCGCCTCGATGTCGATGCCCTGCGGCAGCACCGTCACCTCGCCACCGCCCACGAGCGCCACGTCGCGCGATTGCGCCAGCATCGCCTCGCCCACCGAGAGCAGCACGATCATCACGCCGACGCCGAGCGCGAAGCCCAGCAACAGCACCAGGGCGCGCACCCGCTTCACGAACAAATGGCGGAATGCGAGCGTCCAGATCATCCGTCGATCCTGCCATCGAGCATGCGGATGACGCGGCCGGCCTCGGCGGCGAGCCGGTCGTCGTGCGTGACGACGACGAGCGTGGTGCCCTCGCCGTTGAGGCGGCGAAAGAGGCCGAGGATCTCGCGGCCGGTGGCCGCGTCGAGCTCGCCGGTGGGCTCGTCGGCGAGGATCACCGCCGGCTCGTTGGCGAGCGCCCGCGCGATGGCGACGCGTTGCATCTCGCCGCCCGAGAGCTGGGTGGCGCGGTGCCGCGACCGCGCGCCCAGCCCGACGTACTCGAGCAGCTCACGGGCGCGCTCCCGGCGCCTGGCCACGGCGATGCCCGCCTCCGCCATCGGCAGCTCCACGTTTTCGGCGGCGCTCAGTACGGGCAGGAGGTGAAAGCGCTGGAACACGAAACCCAGTCGCGTGAGCCGCAACCGCGTCAGGGCGCGGTCATCGAGCGTGTCGAGCCGCGTGCCCAGCAACTGCACGGTGCCTGCCGTCGGGGTATCGATGCCACCCAGCAACTGCAGCAGCGTGGACTTGCCACAACCCGAGGGGCCCACGATGGCCACGTAGTCTCCCGTCGCCACGTCGATGTCCACGCCTCGCAACGCGTGAACGGTCTGCTCCTCGAGCTGGTAGGTCTTCTCGAGGCCGCGGCCCGTGAGCACGGTCATGTCGCCTCCGAGCGGAGCGTGGGCGCGATCGGTGCCCGCGACGCGAGCCACGCAGGATAGAGTCCCGCGAGCGCCCCGGTGAGCAGCGTCACGACGATCGCGGTCATCACGTCCGGCGTGCGCGGCACGAAGAAGGAGAAAGCCGCCGGGAGGCCCGGGAAGCTCGTGAGGATCCGGTCGAGGTAGCGCGCCGTCACCAGGCCCAGTGCCACACCGAGCGCGCAGCCGACGACGGTGAGCGCCGTGCCCTCCACCAGCACTTCCTTGACCACGCTCGCCCGGCTGATGCCGATGGCACGCAGCGTGGCGATCTCGCCCAGCCGCTCGTTGACCGTGATCGTGAGGAGCGTGCCGATGAGCAGCACGGTCACGAAGAGGCTCACCGAGCCCAGGATGGTGGCGAGCTGGCGGAAATAGACCATCCGGTCCTGGAAATGCCGCACGAGGTCGGCCACGCCATTCACCTCGACGCGCGGCAGCCGTGCCCTCAGCCGCTCCACCACGCGGTCGACGTCGGCATCGGTGCGCGCCTTCACGAGGAGCACCGATGCGCGATCCTCCTTGTCGGTGCGCGCCAAGCGCTGCATGACGGGCACGATGGTCCCGACGGAGGGCTGCTCGCGGTAGTCGTAGTGCCACTGCACCACGCCCCGCACCACGAGCCGGCGCTCCATGGCAGGCGCCGCCATCTGCGGGTCGAGTACGCCCAGCAATGCCACGGTGTCGCCAATCCCTGCGCGGAGGGTGGCGGCCGACGCGTCGCTGAGGAGCACACCAGACGAATCGTCCGGCGCCAGGTCGGCGCCGCGCAGCAGCTGGTAGAGGCCCTGGTTCCGCGGGTCGATCCCGTAACCGAAAAGCGTCACCACCGAATCGACGCCGGAGCGGCGCCGGCCATGGATGGACGTGGCAACGAGCGGCGCTACCGACGCGACGCCCGGGTCGCGCCGGATGGTGGCGACGAGCCCCGTGGCATCGGGCATGGTGGCCTCGCTGTCGAGCGGGAGCGTGCCCTTGGGCGTCACGCGGATCTGGTAGCCGCGCACCAGCAACAGGTCGGCGAACGACGCCTCGAGGCCACCGCGGAGCATCACCATGTCGAGCAGCATCGCGGAGGCCACCGCGATGCCCGCGATGGAGAGCGCGGTGCGGAATGGATGCCGACGCAGGTTGCGCACGCCCCAGCGAAACTCCATCAGCCCCTTCCCCAGAGCACCATCGGATTCGTACGCACCAGACGCCACGCCGCGAGCGCGCCGGCGGCGAGACCCAGCACCAGCGACAGCAGCACGCTGAAGCGGACGATGTCGAGCGTCACGAGCGAGAAGACGAGCTTCGTGTCGAAGAAGCGCTGGTAGTAGAGGTTGGTGGCGGCGCCCGCCGCCCACGCGATGATGACACCGAGGATGGAGCCGAGCACGGCGACCACGGCCGCCTCCAGCAGCAGGGCCAGGAAGATGGTGCGCCGCCGGATGCCGACGAAGCGCATCACGGCGGCGTCCATGCGACGCTCCTCCACCTTGAGCAGCATGATGCAGAGCAGGAAGATGGCACTGGCCACGATGGTGATGACGGCGATGGCGCGATGGAACCGGCTCACCACCCGAAATGTCTGCGACGACTCCGAGGCGATCTGGTGCGACGGGTAGGCCCGGTAACCGAAGGCCGCCTGATTGAGTGAGCGCGCCACCGAATCGGCCGATGCGCCGGGCAGGAGCGCCACGCCGAACCGATCGACCCGGTCGGGCTGACCAAGCAGCGTCGCCAGGTCCGGCAGGTGCATGCGCAGGCGCAGCTCGCGCCGGAGCACGGTGGCCGGATCGGAGGCGGGCTCGTAAATGGCTACCACGCGGGCCGCACGGTTCAGCGAGTCCGGCACCGCGCCGAGGCGCAGCGTATCGCCCACCCGGAGGCCCAGCTCGGTCGCCATGCGGCGCTCGACCGCAACCTCGAGCACGCCCTGCGCCCCCGCGCGCACGGGAGCCAGGAACGGGAACAGGATCAGCAGGATGAGGAGCGGGATGCGTCGCATCGCGCCCCAATGTACCCCGTCGCCTGAATTGGTTCGCCGGGGCTAGAAGCGGACGGCGAGGCCCAGGAAGGGATTCACGTCGTCGGCCGCGTTGGAGAGGCCGACGTTGATGCCGGCATCGAGCTGCAGGTCATCGGTGAGGCCGAGGGTGAGGCCGCCGTCGGCGGTGAGCTCCCGCGGCTCGCCGCCACCGCTGGCGTGAAAGAGCTCCACGTAGCCACTCAGTGGCCCCGCGATTGGACGGCCCACGGTGAGCGATTGCACCCAGACAGTGCTCCAGGCGTCCGGCACGTCGTTGGCGAAGTCCACCTCGAGCTGTGCCCCGAGCGACCAGTCGCCGCCCAGGTCGAGCGCGAACGGCATGATCAGGCCCGCCACCGCGTGCCGCCCGACGCGCACGCCGGGTGTGGCGTCCTGCCGCACGGCACCGACGAACGGCATGAGCGCCAGCGCCGTGCGGCCGTGGTCGTTGCCCCAGAGGTTCACCTTGAGTCGGCCCATGATGAGCCCCTGCCCCGATGTGCTGGCGAGCTGCGCGCCGTCGGGACCGTAGACGGTCTGACGCGACCACACCTCGGTCACGAGCTGAAGATCCACATTGGGCAGCATGCCCACTTTGAGGTTGAGCTGAGCCACGCCCAGGTCTCGGGTAGCGGCGTCGGCTTCTCGGTCGCGGCTCCAGGCGACGACGTTTGCCTCGAGCTGCACCCAGCCGGCGGGAATGGAGCGCGCGCTCTCGGTGCGGTCGGGGCGGTCGGTGGCGAGCGGGCGGGCCTCGGCGCGGGGGGTGCGGTGGAAGAGCGAGTAGTCCTGGGCGGCGAGGGGCGCAGCAGCCAGGCACAACACCAGAAGGATCGCGTGAGGACGACGCGATCCTTCGCCGCGCTCAGGATGACGGCCGGGATCGCCCATCGGTCATCCCAGCAGGAGGCGCCAGAGCTGGGCGACGAGGAAGCAGACGGTGAAGCCCATCACGAGCGGCATCAGCGTCGCCACGGCCGTCCACTTCGCGCTCCGGGTCTCCTGGTAGATCGTGTAGATCGTGGTGGAGCACGGATTGTGGAGCAGGCTGAAGAGCATGAGGTTGACGCCGGTGAGCGCGGTCCATCCCGCCGTGCGCAGCAGGACGCC
>JBJMOZ010000389.1:0-5434 GCA_045803465.1 Gemmatimonadales bacterium
GAGGGGTAAGCAGTGAGAGGGGACCAGCTCTTCCCTCTCACCTCTCACCTTTCACTTCTCACCTCTCCAGCATCACCGATTGGCCAACGCGTAGCTGAGCGTCTCGAGCTCCAGCGCCAGGTTGACCGTCTTGACGACCACGTCGTCCGGCACGTTGAGCTGGATCGGCGCGAAGTTGAGGATCGCCTTCACGCCCTGCCCCACCACGCGCTCCGCCACCGACTGGGCCGCATCGCCCGGCGTCACCAGCACCGCCATGTCGACCTGCTGGGACTTGAGCTCCTGCTCGAGCCGGTCGATCGGCAGCACCGTGAGCCCGTTCCACTGCGTGCCGATCTTGCTCGGATCGTTGTCGAAGATCGCCACGATGTCGAAGCCGCGCTGCTTGAAGCCGCGGTACTGCACCAGGGCGCTGCCGATCTTGCCGGCCCCGATCATCGCCACCCGGTAGCGACGCCCGAGGCCCAGGATCTGGCGCAGCCGCTGGGCCAGCTCCGGGACATAGTACCCCAGGCCCCGCTTGCCAAAGGAGCCGAAGAACGACAGGTCCTTCCGAACCTGTGCCGATGTGGTGCCGCCGCGCTGGGCCAACGCCTCGGAGCTGACCGTCTCCACCCCCTGTCCCTCGAAATCATCGAGGAAGCGCAGGTAGAGCGAGAGGCGTCGGACGGTGCTATCGGCGACTTTCCGCATGGCCCTTTGCTTGTGAACAGTTTCACAAATCTGCTTCCATGGACCATCCGGCGTCAACGACCGAGTCGGTCAGGTGAGAGAACTGAGCCGGGGTGAGTGTTTCCGGGCGGGCCGTCGGATCGAGTCCGAGATCAGCGAGCAGCGCCTGCACTTGCTCCGGCGGCCAGTCGGTCAGCTCCCGCAGAGCCCGCAGCAACTGCTTTCGGCGGAACCCGAACAGGCCCACCACCACGCGCCGGAAGATTGACACTCGATGATCGGCGACCAGCGGCTCGGCGAGTGGCGTCAATCGCAGAACGGCAGACTCGACCTTGGGCGGCGGGTGGAAGGCGCCGCGCGCCACGGTGAACAGCCGCTCCGCCTTCGCCACGGCCTGCACGCCGACCGAGAGTGCGCCGTATGCCGCGCTGCCCGGCGGCGCCGCCACTCGATCGGCCACCTCGCGCTGCACCAGGAAGACCACCCGCGGCGAGCGCGGCGGCCGGAGTGCCTTGTCGATGAGCGGCGAGGTGATGTTGTAGGGAATGTTGCCGCAGATGAGCGCGCCCGGTCCGGCCAGCGCGTGCCAGTCGAGTTCGAGCGCATCGCCCTCGACGATCTCGGCGCGCGGCACCTTGGCGCGGAGCGCCGGCACGAGGTCCCGATCCTTCTCGATGGCGAGGAGCCGGCCCGCCCGCTCCGCCAGCGCCGCCGTGAGCCCGCCCGGGCCGGGGCCGATCTCGAGCACGGTGTCGGCAGGGCCCGCTCCCACCGCGTCCGCGATGCGGGCGAGGATGCGCGGATCGAAGAGGAAGTGCTGGCCGAAGCGCTTCTTCGTGGGCGGCACGCTCAACGCCTGAGGACGAGCAGCGTGCGATCGTCGGCGGGATGCGCCGCCCATGCGTCGGCATCGGCGAGCACATTGCAGACGATCTCCTCCACCGGAGATTCGCGCAGCCGCATCAGCGACTCGAGAAGCCGTGCCTCGCCGTACGCCGTGCCCCGGTCATCGCGAGCGTCGACGAGGCCGTCGGTCCAGAGGCACAGCAGGTCGCCGTCGCGCCACTCCACGCAGTGCTGCGAGATCTCGCTGGCCGGGACGAGACCGAGCGGCGGGCAGGTGGCGCCGAGGCGTTCCGGCGGCCCGTTCTGCGGCACGCGGAACGCGTAGGGATGGCCCGCCGAGGCCCACGTGAGCGTGTGCGCCGACCAGTCGAAGACGCCGTGGAAGACGGTGAAGTACATCTCGGTGGAATGCAGCTCGCTGCCCACGCTGTCGAGCAATCCGGCCAGTGCCTCGCCAGGCCCCGACGCGGATGCGCCGTGAATGCCGGCGGCCGACAGGATGTGCGCCATGACGAGCGCCGCGCCGAAGCCGTGCGACGAGACGTCGCCGAGCATGACGCCGACGCGGCCGCCGCCGAGCCGGCCGAAGGTGTAGAAGTCGCCGCCTACCGATTCGGCCGGGACGCAGCGCGCGGCCACCTGCGCCTCGCCATGCAGCACCGAGGGCAACGGCAGCAGTTTCAGTTGCAGGTCATGCGCGAGCTCGAGTTCGTGGCGCAGCTGCTGCTGCCTGCGGTCGGCGGCGACGAGCCGGGCGTTCTCGATCGCGGCGCCCACCTGGCCTGCGATGGCCGTGAGCAGCTTGCGGTCGCCTGGCGTGAAGCGGTCGCCGCCCACGCGATCGGTGAGGTTGATGACGCCGATGCAGCGCACGGGCAGGCCTGGCGCGCCATAGCAGATGGGCACGGACAGGAACGAATGCCCACGGTACTGGCGATCGTCGAAGCGCTCGGCGGCCTCGGGGAGTGTCTCGCTCGTCGCTACCCGGCGCTCGCGGTACACGCGCGCGGCAACGGACTGAGGGTCGTCCACGTCCACGGTGTACTGATCGCTCGGGGTGAAGCCGCGCGCCGCCACGGTGCGCAGCCGGCGGCCGTCTTCGTCGAGCACCATGATGGACGCGCGCCCCGAGCCGACGACGTTCGAGACTTCCTGCACGATGGTCTGCGCCGCCTCCTCGAGGCGGACCGTGCGGCCGAGAATTTCGGTGATGGCGTAGAGGAGGTCGATCTCCTCATAGCGACCGGCGAGTTCTTCGGCGAGCCGGGCACGGTGCCATTCGCCCTGCAGCATGGAGGCGAGCACCGGCATCATGTGCCCGGCAGTGTTCCGGAGCGCGGCATCGTCGCCACCGGACAGCTCCACCCAGAACGAGGACACGCCCCGCGGCGCGAGCCAGAGCGCTCGGCCGGAGGGTGTGTCGATGAATCCGTCGGCGGTGGGTGGCGTGGGGCTGGAGCGCGGCGGCGGACCCGCGACGCATCGCAGCTCCTCGCCGTCCAATCGCCACAACCGCGCCTGTACGCCGGCGAGCCCCGTGAGGCCCCGCAGCGTTTCCTCCAGCCGCCTCAGGGCCGGCGCAGTGTCATGCAGATGGAGTTGCCTTGTGCGTTGAAGTGGACGTCATCCACCATGCAATGGATGAGGAAGAGTCCGCGGCCACCGTCCTGCTCGATCCCTTCGGGACTCGTCGCATCGGGCACGGCGGCCGGGTCGAACCCGTCACCCTCGTCGGTGACGTTGAGGAAGATGCGGTCGGGCCGGAGATCCGCCTGCACATAGACGCGCTTCGACGCATCCTCGCGATTGCCGCGCACGATCGCGTTGGCGAGCGCCTCCGACAGCGCCACCTGCAGGCGGAAGTGTTCCCTGGGCGCCGCGGTCGCCCCGGCGAGGCAATGCCGGGTGATGACGCTCACCGCCTCCTCGATGCAATCGATGCTGCTCGGCACCTGCACCGTGATGCGTTCCATTGGAGCATCCGGCCCGGAGAGCGACGCGCGTCGCACGCAGAGTCGGAGCGGCTGCGTCATGGCAGGTCAGAAGGCGGCGAGCGCCTGGTCGGGCGTGGCGCTGATGCTGAAGAGCGTATCGAGCTTGGTGAGCTCGAACAGCTGGCGCAGGTCGTCGTTGAGACCCGCCAGCCGGACGTCCCCACCCTCCTCGCGGATGCGCTTGGCGATCGTGACGAGCGCCCCGAGGCCGGACGAGTCGATGTAGGGGGTAGCGGTGAAATCAATCACGAAGCGCCGGTCCCCCGCCGCCAGTCGCTCCTGGAGCCGGTCCTTGAGCTCCGCACGATTGGTGATGACGAGCTGGCCCTCGACGTGGACCACCACGACGCCGTTGTCCTGCCGTGTCTCCCGCAGTGCCATCTGCCGCCTCCCGGTCTTGGGCTCGCCGTGGCCCGACATTGAAATATGGTGATGTGCGCCGACCCGCGAAACGGCACCGCACCTTCAGCGCTTGAAGGCCCGCCCCAGCGCGGCCGCCACGGCCGGGTGGACCAGTCCGTCGAGCTCGCCGCCATAGCGCGCCACCTCGCGCACCAGGCTGGAGCTCAGGAACGTGATGTCCACCGACGGCACGAGAAACACCGTCTCCGGCTCCGCATTGAGCTGGCGATTCATCAGCGCCATCTGGAACTCGTACTCGAAATCGCTGACGGCCCGGAGACCGCGGACGATGATCGTGGCCTGCTGCGCCCGGGCGAAATCGGCGAGCAGACCGTCGAAGGTCTCGTACCCCACGCGCTCGTCGTCGCCGACGACCGTGCGCAGCAGCTCGAGCCGCTCCTCCACCGAGAGGAGCGGCTGCTTCGCGGAGTTGCGGGCGACGGCCACGACGAGCCGGTCGCACAGCTTCAGGCTCCGCCGGATGAGATCCTCGTGCCCGCGCGTGGGCGGGTCGAAGGAGCCCGGATAGATGGCAATGCGCATCAGGGCGCGTAGCAGAAGGTGATGGCCGTGTCGCCGTAGCGACGGAGGTCGTCGCCGGCGGGGTCGGCCGTGGCCGGATGTTCCACCGCAAGAATGCGCCCGAAAGGTACTTCACGGAAGCGGCGCACGAGTTCGGCGGCAGCGGTCTGGTTGTACGGCGGGTCGGCCAGCACGATGTCGAAGGAGTGCGGCGCGAGCCGGAGCGCGAACCGCAGCGCGTCACCGCGGTGCACCGTAGCCTGCCCTTCGACACCCAGGGTGACGACGTTCCGCTTGAGGGCGGCAAGCGAGCGTGCGGCCAGCTCCACGAATTCCGCCGAGGCGGCTCCGCGCGAGAGTGTCTCGAGTCCCAGGGCCCCGCTGCCAGCGTAGAGATCGAGCACTCGCGCATCGTGCACGGCATCGCCCAGGATGCTCATCCACGCCTCACGCACCCGGTCGGCGGTAGGACGCACGCGGGCATCGTCGGGGCGCTCCAGGCGCCGTCCCTTGAAGCGGCCGGCGATGATCCTCAGCCCGGGCTCCGGGCCGGGGCGAGCGCGCACAGGCGCGCCTGCAGCGTGGGCGTGCCCGTGAAGGAATCGAGCTCGAGGCGGAACGCGGCATCCACGGCCACGGGTGCGCCCGGTCGCCAGTCGCCCGGCAGCCGATCGGCCCAGCCGAAGCCGATGCAGGGCAGCCTCGTCTGCCCGCTCATCAGCTCGCCGCGCAGGTGCTTCGGCTCCCGCGCCGGAATGAGCTTCCAGTTGCCGAGCGTCACGTCGCGCACCCCGAGCACCGGGGCGGCGTTGCCCATGCCGCACGGCTCGAGCTGTCCGAGCAGCTGCTCGAGCACGGGCGTCACTTCGTGCAGCCCGATCACCACGTCGACCCGCTGCTCCGGTCCGAGCTCGTCCAGCGAGAGCTGGCCGGCCACGAGGGTGTTGAGCCGCTCGCGGAACTCGGCGATCCGGTCGCGATGCATCGTGAGGCCGGCC
>JBJMOZ010000131.1:0-19588 GCA_045803465.1 Gemmatimonadales bacterium
AAGCTCAGCGCGTGGATCTGCACGCCCGGCGCGGTGCCGATCGGCGAGAGCACTGGATCGTAGGCCGCCGCGCGGTCGTAGGCGAACGCGGTCAGGGCGGAGGCGGGTGCCGGTGCGTCGGTGAGCGTCGGGACGGTGCAGACGTCGTCGGGCCCGCCGACCAGCGGCTCAGGATCGGCCTTGCCGCAGGCACCGGCGAGCAGGGACAACAGGAATGGAGCGAGACCGACGGCCGACGTGGAGAACCGCATGAGACCTCTCCGACCGGGGATTCAGCAGCCGGAACACGCTTCGACTTCAGCTCCGTGGTACGGGAGACGCGCACGCCCGCGCTGCACGCACGCCTCGACGTCCGCTATTCGCCGACGCGACCTGCGTGACGCGCCCGCGCGGTGGCTTGCGCGCCCCGCCAAGGCAACGGCGCCGAAGCAGACCCTCCGGTCCCTCCTGCACGCACCCGCTTCCCGGTCCGAAGTGCCTCCCTGCCGACAGCTCACCCGAGCAGCACGGAGAAGGCCATGAACAGGAAAGCCAGCGCCACGGCAAGCCAGAAGATGCCCTGCACGACGAGCAACAGTACGAGCAGAAGTCGCAAGCGAGGACTCAGCGGTGGCGGCGCTGCCCGACCTCGAAGGCGCCAAGGTGCACGAACGCCTCCTCGACTTGCAGGGCGGCACCCGTGATCCCATGCCCGCTGATGCGCAGGTCCTGCCCCAGGCCCACCGCCGGATACGCCTGCGCACCACACCCCGCGAGCACGGCGAGGAACCGTTCCGCGAGCTCGACCGACTCGCCGCCGACGGCCTGCATCGCGCGCCCCTGGCCAAGCTCGGCGTCGAGCGCGTCGAGGGCGTAGCCGCGGACCAGCTTGGGCAGGTATGCCCCGAGCGTCGCCGGCCGATCGAAAAGATCGAGTCCCACCGCGTGTCGGCCGAGGACGAACACGGCGCCAACCTGGCCATCCTGTACCGCGAATGGCTCGACGTACTCCTCGATCGTCTCGCCGTGTCGCACGAAGATGTCCGACATCGCGGAGGTCTCGGAGTGCGCGGACATGCGCTGCGCCTTCGCCGAGATCTCGCTCCAGACGGCACGCTGGTCTGCGTCTCGCTCGCCGCGAGCGCGCGACCCCGAGACCTGGGCCATCTTCGCAGCGCGCGCCGACGGGTACATGGTGCGTGGTGACTCCTCGAACTCGCGGCTGCGGTACTGCCAGCGCCCCATCTCCACGCACGACACCGGGATCGGGAGGTCGCGCATCGCGGGCGCGAGGATGGTGAGGTTGACGATCCGGTTCTGCTTGGCGCCGAGCAGTTCCTCCCCGTCGAGCAGGAACACTGGCAGCGCGCCCGAGTTCACCAGCATGAGCTGTGGCACGCTGCCGCCTTCACTCACCTCCGTCAGGCGGCAGCTCCCGGCACGCACCGCCTCGCCGAACGTCACGTACTCGACGCGGCGCGGCAGGTCGGCGAGGAGCGGCACCATCGCCAGGCCGCGATGCACGACCGGATCGCCAAGGCGCAGCCGGCCCACAAGCTCGCGCAGCGGCCCCCCTCCCTCCACCGGCCGAAGGGGCCCGGCACGGCGACGTTCGTACCGCACCCACGACCGCACGTACTGCTCCTGCTCGGGCGTCTCGGGTGACGGGCGGCCCGTGCGGCGACCCTTCGGCGTGCCGGCGAACAGCGACTGCACCCGCGCGAGCGCGTCATCCCCTTCGAGCCCGTGCCGCACGAGGCCGCACCCCACCACCGTGCCCGTGCGCCCCACCCCGCCCCAACAGTGCAGATAGGCACGGTGCCCCTGCGCGAGCACGGTATCGATGGTCTCCAGGATCGCGCGCATGCGCTCCGGATGCGACGGAACGCCGAGATCGCGGATGGGGAGACGGAAGTGCAGCGGACGCGTTGCCGGGTCGGTCCAGACCTCGGAGATGAGCGCGGCGTAGGGTCGCAGGCCCTCGCGGTCCTCGGTCAGGTCGATGAAGGCGCTGATCCCGGCCGCCTTGAAGCTGTGGAGCTTCGCGAGCGCTTCGTTCCGGTCCCGTGCACCCGGGTATTCGCCGGCCGTGAGGTTGGGAATGCCGGGCACCGCGTAGCAGTTGGCTTGAGGATGAAGCGACGCGCTGGTGGCCGAAACGCCGGGCATGAACTGGTCCTTGTGAAGGAAAGGATCAGTCTAGCCCACCCCTGTGACAGCAGAGAGCGGCAGCCGGAGGGTGGCACGGCAGCCCGGACGCTGGGCGCGATTCTCCAGGGTGAGCCAGCCACCATGCGCTTCGGCGATACGACGTGACAGTGCCAGCCCGATCCCGGAGCCACCTGGCTTCGTCGTATAGAAGGGCACGAACAGGTTCGCCGTGTCGGCCAGCCCGGGCCCCTCGTCGAGGACGATCACCTCGAGTGCACGATCGCGCACGGACCAGGTGACCTCGACGGCGCCATCGGTGCCAAGCACCGCATCGACGGCGTTCCGCACCAGGTTGATCAGCAACTGTTCGAGCTGCCCCAGGTCGGCCGGCAGTACGCAGGATGGTCCGGCGACGACCTGCACGTTATGCCGCGTCTCGAGCGCCGCCACGCTTGTGACCCACTCCTCCACGAGCACGGGCTGCAGGACCGGTCGCGGAAGGCGCGCCAGTCGCGCATACGCGGCGATGAAGCGGCCGAGGGAGTCGGCTCGCTGGCCGATGATGTCCAGCCCGCGGCGCAGGTCCGCATCGCCTTCGGGCGTACGCGGGCCGTGCTGCACGATGCTGCGAAGCGAGCCGGCGAATGACCGGATCGGCGTGAGCGAGTTGTTGATCTCGTGCGAGAGCACGCGGATCAGCCGCTGCCACGCCTCGCGTTCCTCCGCCTGCAGCGTGCGGCTGACATCGGTGAGCAACACCAGCCGGTGGGGACGTCCATCCTGGCGGAACGACGTGCGCCGGAGCTCCCAGCGGCTCGCCGTGCGCTCCAGCACCCTGGGCGTCTCGCCCTCGAGGCAATCGAGCATCCCGAGCTCCGTCGCCGTGCGCCCCACCACCTGCTCGGCCGATCCCGCCAGGAGCTGTTCTCCGCCGCGATTCACCAGCAGCAACCGGTCGTCGGCATCGAAGGCGAAGACGGCGGCGTCGATCTCCGCCATGACCGCGCGCAGCAGCGTACCGGCCTCGAGCGCGCCGAGGCGCTGGCCGCGCAGCATCTCGGCCAGGCCGTTGGCCTCGAGGTAGAGCAGCCCGAGATCATCGTCGGGATCGGGCGTGCGGGCCCGCAGGGAGAAGTCGCCCTCGCGCAGCGCCGCCAGGAGGTTGGACGCCGTCTGGATCGGGCGGATGACGTGGTCGTGGAGCACGGCGAGGCCGACGAGGAGCGCGATCGCGATGAGCAGCGAACCGGTCCACTGCACGCGGGCGCCGTAGGGACCGACCCACAGGAGCACGAGCGCGATGCTGACGGCCGGGAGCGCGGCCCAGACCGCGATGGTCACGATGCGCCGGGGATATGTGGCCATGCGCTACGACAGGCCGAACCGCTCCAGCCGGCGGTAGAGGGCGCTGCGGCTCAGGCCCAGGGCCCGCGCAGCCTCGGCCACGTGGCCGCCCGTGCGCGCGAGCGCCTTCTGCACCAGCACGCGCTCCACTTCCTCCAACGTCAGCTGATCGAGGTGCGCACCGCGATCGCCCCCTGTCACGAGGGCGAGATCCGAGATCCGGATCTCATCGTGGTCGGCCAGCAGCACCGCGCGTTCGAGGGTGTGGTCGAGTTCGCGCACGTTGCCGGGCCAGGCATAGGCGAGAATCGCGGCCATCGCCTCGGGCCGGAAGCCGCGCAGCGCCTTCCGATAGTGCGCGGCATAGCGGTCGAGAAAGCGGGCCGCGAGGAGCGGGATGTCCTCGCGGCGCTCGCGCAGCGGAGGAATCCGGATCTCGATGGTGTTCAGCCGGTACAGCAGATCCTCGCGGAACCGGCCGGCGGCCACCTCGGCGGCGAGGTCGGCATTGGTGGCGGAGAACACCCGCGCATCCACCTTCCGCGTGCGGGATGAGCCCACCCGCTCGAACTCGCCCGTATTGAGCACGCGAAGAATGCGGGCCTGCTGGCCCGGCGTCATGTTCGCGATCTCGTCGAGGAAGATCGTGCCGTGGTCCGCCAGCTCGAACCGCCCGATGCGGTCCGCCTTGGCATCGGTGAACGCGCCCTTGAGATGGCCGAACAGCTCGCTCTCGAACACGCCCTCGGACAGGCCGCCCACGTTCACCGTGATCATGGCGCGGGACGCACGCGCACTGGCGGCGTGCAGCCAGCGGGCGGCCACTTCCTTGCCCACGCCATGCTCACCGAGGATCAGCGCGTTCGCATCCGACGGTGCCACCCTCGCCATGAGCCGGGCCGTGGCGCGCATCGCCGGCGACTCGCTGACCAGCTCGGGAAGTCCCTCCCGGCGCAGCGACTGGTTCTCGCTCTCCAGCCGGTGGCTGCGCCGCAGCGCACGGCCCAGCTCGACCTGGGTGCGCAGCAGCGACACGAGGCGCGTGTTGTCCCACGGCTTCTCCAGGTAGTCGCGGGCACCGCGGCGCATGGCCTCCACGGCGCCTTCGACGCTGCCGTAGGCCGTCATCACCACCGTCGGCAGCGTGGAATCGAGCAGCTGGATGCGCGCGAGAACGTCGAGACCCTCGCGGCCCGAGGTGGTGTCCCTGGTGTAGTTGAGGTCCATCAGGACGGCGTCGAAGTCGCGGTCCTCGATCGCGGCCAGCAACGCCGCCGGGGACGTGGCCATCTCCACCGCGAAGCCTTCGTTCGCAAGCAGGACACGAAGCGCCTGCAGGATGTCGGCCTGGTCGTCGGCGACGAGGATGCGAGGTGCGGGAAGTCCCATGGGCGTGGAATCTACCCCGGGGTAAGCCAGCCGTCCTTCAGGTGGATGGTCCGGTTGCCGCAGCGGGCGTTCTCCTCGGAATGCGTCACCTGCACGATGGTGATGCCTTCGCCATTGAGTCGCCGGAAGAGCTCCATGATCTCCCGTCCCTGGGCCGAGTGGAGATTGCCGGTGGGTTCGTCGGCAAGCAGCAGCCGTGGCGAGGCGATGACGGCACGCGCCACCGCCACCAGCTGCTGCTGCCCGCCCGACAGCTGCCGCGGATACAGGTCCTTCTTGCCGACGAGCTGAAACCGGTCGAGCGCGTCGCCGACGAGTGCCGCGCGTTCCGCCTTCGGCACGTGCCGATACTCGAGGGGCAGCGCGAGATTCTCCGCCACCGTGAGTTCGTCCAGCAGGTGGTATTGCTGGAACACGACCCCGACGGTGGTGCGCGCGAGCACCGCGCGCTCCTTGGCCGACAGGGCGTGGACCGCGGTGCCGTCGAACCAGTACTCGCCGGTGAATTCGCCGTCGAGCATGCCGAGGATGTTGAGCAGCGTGGTCTTCCCTGCGCCGGAAGGCCCCATCACGGTGACGAACTCGCCCGCATCGATCGCAAGCTCGATGCGGCGAAGCAGAAACGTGGGAGCGGGCCGGGTCGGCACCGCCTTCTCGACGCCCGCGAGTCGGATCACTCGACTCTCAGGGCGGACATGGGATCCACCCGTGCCGCGAGCCGGGCCGGCAGCCAGGCCGCCAGCAGCGCCGCGCCGAGGAGGATCAGGGCGGCGGCGGCCAGGATGAGCGGATCGGTGGCGTGCACCTCGTAGAAGCGGGAGCGCACGACCTTCGAGAGCAGCAGGAAGCCGATCACCCCAGCGGCAGTGCCCAGGGCGGTGGCCCGCAGCGCGTGTCCTACCACCATGCGCACCACGGTGGATGCGCGCGCACCGAGCGCCATGCGGATGCCGATCTCCCGATGGCGACGCGACACGCCCTGCGCCACCACGCCGTAGACGCCGATGGAGGCAAGCAGCAGCGCCGTGAGCCCGAAGATGCCGAGCAGCAGCGTGAAGAGTCGCGGCTGGGCCACGCTCCCGGCGATCTGCGACGTCAGCGGCCCGAGTTCGCTGATCGGCATGGCGGGATCGAGCTCATGCACCACGTCGCGCATCCGCGCGATGTAGCCCAAGGGCGAACCGTTGACTCGCGCGTAGACGGTGTACGCCGACCGCTGGAAGATGGCCATGGGCACATATCCGATCGGCGCAGCGGGCAGCGCCAGTCCCTGATGCCGCACGTCGGCCGCGACACCGACCACGACGCCTTCGTCGTTGCCGAAGAGGAAGCGCTGCCCTACCGCATCCGCGCCGGGCCACGCCTGCGCGGCCAGGGATTGGCTCACGATGATCGGCATGGGATCGGTGGTGTCCGCCGCGGTGAACTCCCGCCCGCTCCGAAGCGGAATGGAGAGCGTCTTGAAGTAGCCCGGCATGACGATCTGGAAGCCGGCGGTGGGCTGGATCGTGTCGACGACGCCGCCGGGACGAACGATGCGGAAGCCGTACGGCTCGCCTCCACCGCTGAGCGGCGCGCGCTTGCTCGCACCGGTCGCGAGAACCCCCGGTATCTCGGCGAGGCGCGCGAGCAGGTCGGTCCGGAAACGCTGGGCCACGGCCTCGTCCTCGTAGCGGCTGCCCTGCAGCAGGAGGCGCATCGTGACGACGTTGTCGGCCTTCAGCCCCGGATCGATGTGGGTGAGCCGCCACAGACTTGCGAGCGCGAGCGTGGCCCCGCACAGCAGCAGCACGGCCAGCCCGCTCTCCGCTGCGACAAGCGCATCGGCGAGGCGACGGTTCCCCGCCGACTGGCCTCGCCCTTCGCGCAACGCGCTGCCCGCCGAGGGCAGCACCGTGCGCACGGCGGGCATGACGCCCACAACGAGGAAGGCCGCGACGCCGGCGAGGAACGAGAAGGCGGCGATGGCGGGATCGATGGCGATCTCGGACGCCCGCGGAAGCACGTCGGCTGCCAGGGACGCGAGCAGCGGCACGCCAACCCATGCAAGCAAAAGACCGACGCCCGCACTCGCGAAGGCCAGCACGGCGCTCTCGAGCAGCAGCTGCCGGAGCAGCCGGCCGGGTGAGGCACCGAGCGCCGAGCGAATGGCCATTTCGCGGCCGCGCCCGAGGCCGCGCGCAAGCATCAGGTGCGCGACGTTGACGCAGGCAATGAGGAGCACGAGCCCGACGGCCGCGAGCAGCGCGAGCAACGGCAGGCGCACGGAACCGCTCAGGTACTCGGGGAGCGGCACGATGGCGGCGCGGTCGAAGCCCTCGTTGCTCTCGGGGTAGTCGCGCGCGAGGCGCTCCATCAGCGGCGCCACCTGTGCCTGCGCCGACTGCAGGGTCGCGCCCGGCGCCAACCGGGCAATGACGTTCAGCCAACGGACGCCACGCCGATGGGGCACGTCGTCATCGGTGAGCACCGAACGCGGCATGAGGAGCTGCACCTCGGCGCTCGGAAACGCGAAGGCGCGCGGCATGACCCCGATGAGGACGAACGGCGTGCCATCGAGCTGCACGGTGCTGCCGATGGCCCGGGGATCGGCGGCCAGGTGCCTGCGCCAGAAAGCATCGCTGACGACGACCACCCGATTCGCGCCGGGAACATCGTCGGCGATGCCGAAGGTGCGCCCGCGCGCGGCCGACACGCCCAACGTGCCGAAGAAGTGACCATCCACCATGGCGGCTGAAAGGTTCACCGGTTCACCGACACCAGACAGATTTCGGGTGGTGACCCCGGGCATGAAGAAGTAGGAGGACACCGACGCCAGCTGGGTGGCGCCGGCCCGCAGGTCATCGACGTCCTGCGGCGAGAAATCGCCGAAGACCCTGCCGCGCTCGACGCGCTCGTGACCGATCTGGAGCAGTCGATCGGGCTGCTGGAATGGGTAGTCGCGCAGCAGCACGGCGCGCACCACGCTGAAGATCGCGGTGTTGGCGCCGATGCCGAGTGCGAGCGTGGCGAGCGCCACCAGGGTGAAGCCGGGGGTGCGCACCAGGCTGCGCACGGCGTACCGCAGGTCGGGCCAGGACATGGGCTACTCGTTGCGCAGGGCGACCACCGGATCGACGCTGGTGGCCCGCCGGGCGGGCAGCCAGGTCGCGAGCAGCGTCACCCCGAGCAGGAAGAGTGAAATCGCGATGAAGGTGAACGGGTCGTTGGCATTCACGCCGAACAGCAGCCGCTCCGATGGCTTGATCGTGGCGGCGTTGTCGAAGGCGCGCAGCACGTTGGTCAGCGTAAGCGCGGCCACCAGCCCGACCCCTACGCCGAACAGTGCGAGCCGCATGCCCTGACCCATGACGAGCCGTTGCACGCCGGCGGGCGTGGCGCCAAGCGCGAGGCGCACGCCGAGTTCCTTGGAGCGCTGGGTGACGGTGTAGGACATGACGCCATAGAGGCCGATCGCCGCGAGCACGGCCGCGAGCACGGAGAAGACCGCGAGCAGAACCATGGAGAAGCGGCGCGAGCCGGTGCTGGCGGAGACCAGCTCATCCATAGGCTCGATGGCGGCGATCGCGACGTCGGGATCGATGGTCTTGAGCGCCGCCCGGACCGCCGGCACCATCGCCATCGGGTCGCCGGCCGTGCGCACGGCGTAGGTCATGCCGCGCGCACCCGCTTGCCGCATCGGGTAGTAGACCTGGAGACGCTTCTCGGCGTCGAGTCCCTCGTGCATGGTGTGTCCGGCCACGCCCACCACCTGGATCCAGGTGATCGCCGTGTCGGAGAACTCGTTGAAGGTGATGCGCTTCCCGATCGGATCCTCGTTGGGCCAATAGCGGCGCACCATCTCCTCGTCGACGATCACCACCGGCGGAGAGCTCTCCACGTCCTGGTCGGTGAACTGGCGTCCCTTCAGCAGCGGCGCACCGAGCGCTTGCAGGAACCCGGGAGTCACGACCCTGAAATCGCCCCAGGGCTTGTTGGCGCCCGGCTCGACCTCATGGCCCTCGACGTTGAACGACGACGTCGACCAGTTGTTGGAGAACGGCAGCACCGAGGTGGCGCCCACGGCCTTCACCCCGGGCACGCCGGCGATGGCCTCGGTGGCGCGATCGTAGAACGCCACGCGGACGGTGTCGTTGGGATACTTCGTCTGCGGCAACGCGATGTTGAAGGTCAGCAGGTTCGCCGGACGGAAACCCGGGTCGACGCCGATCAGGCGAGTGAAGCTCCGGGTCAGCAGGCCGGCGCCGACCAGCAGCATGAGGGCGATGGCGACGGTGGCGACGACGAGGCCGCGCCGAAGTGCCAGGCCACCGCGGTCACCGGCCGCGCCGCGGCCGCCTTCCTTCAGGCTTTCCTGCAGCGACGTGCGGGAGACGCGCAGCGCCGGCGCCATGCCGAAGATGAGGCCCGTCAGCACCGACAGCAGCAGGGTGTAGACCAGCACCTTGGCATCGAGCCCGATGACCGTGGCCGGCGGCAGGTTCTGGGAATTCAACGCGAGCAGCGCCGGCACGCCCCAGACGGCAAGCAGCAGCCCCAGGGCTCCGCCGGCGAGCGAGAGAATGACGCTCTCGGTGAGCAGCTGACGGATGAGGTCGCCGGGCGATGCACCGAGTGCCACGCGCACGGCGATTTCACGAGACCGCGCCGCGGCGCGGGCGAGCTGCAGGTTGGCGACGTTGGCGCAGGCGATGAGCAGCACCATGCCCACGGCGCCAAGCAGCACGAGCATCG
Organism: Gemmatimonadales bacterium; assembly: GCA_045803465.1. Classification (GTDB taxonomy): domain Bacteria; phylum Gemmatimonadota; class Gemmatimonadetes; order Gemmatimonadales; family GWC2-71-9; genus JAGGAG01. The sequence continues at coordinate 9,598 of JBJMOZ010000131.1, forward strand.
CCTTCCGCATGGTCGCGTCCGCCACCTGATCGCGCAGCGGCACGACGGTGAGCGTCCAGTCGGCGGGGTAGTTGTCGGGACGATCCGCCTTGAGCCGCTTCGCGAGCGCCGTGAACTCGGCCTGCGCGGTCTCCAGGGTGACGCCGTCCTTCAACCGTCCGGTGAAGCCAAGGAACTCGTTGGTGGCCGACCCGTTGAGCTGCTGCGGAGTGAAGACGAGCGGGACCCACATGTTGGCCCTGCGATTCAGCATCGAGTTGAACCGCCGCGGCATGACGCCCACGACCTCGTGGCTCTCGCCATTGAGCAGTATCCGCCGACCGACGATGCCCGGGTCGGCACCCATGCTCTCCCGCCAGAAGGACTCGCTCAGTACCGCGACCTTGTCGTTGCCCGCCGTGGACTCATCGGGCCGGAGCGTGCGCCCGAGGAGCGGCTGGACACCGAAGGTGGTGAAATAGTCGCCCGCGACGGTGGCCGCCTGGACACGCATCGGATCGCCGCGGCCGGTGAGCGTGAGGTTCGCTCCACTGAGGCCGGCGGTGCTGCTGAACACCTGCTTCTGCCGATCGTATTCCAGGAACCCCGGCACCGACACCGGCGCCTTCAGGTGCAGCGAGGGATACTCGTGGACGAGGGTGACCAGCCGTCCCGGGTCGGGAAACGGCAGCGGCCGGAGCAGCACGGCGTTGATGACGGAGAAGATGGCCGTGTTGGCCCCGATGCCGAGTCCCAGCGTCAGGATCGCGACGGCGGCAAACCCCGGGCTGCGCCGGAGCGTGCGCAATGCATAACGAATGTCCTTCGCCATTCCCGCCATGTGATGTCCCTCCGTGGCTCAGGCCGGTGCCAGCTCGAGGACCTGGTCCTCGACCACGCGCCCGTCGAACAGGTGAATCGAGCGATCGGCGTGACGCTCGTAGCGCGGATCGTGGGTGACCATGCAGATGGTGGCCCCGCCGCGATGAAGTTCCTGGAGCAGCTGCATCACCGACTCGCCGTTGGTGGAGTCGAGGTTTCCGGTGGGCTCGTCGGCCAGAAGGATGAGCGGCTCGCCCGCCACCGCGCGCGCGACGGCGACGCGCTGCTGCTGGCCACCGGAGAGCTGGGCCGGGTAGTGCCGGACGCGATGGCTCATGCCGACCTTCTCGAGGGCGGCCATGACGCGCTGCTTGCGGTCGTTGACCGGCATGCCGCGATACGTCAGGGGCAGCTCCACGTTCTCGTAGACCGTCAGGTCGCCGATGAGGTTGAAGGCCTGGAAGATGAAGCCGATCTCGCGGTTGCGAATGCGCGCGCGGTCGGCCGCCGAGAGCTGCGCGACGGGCTTGCCGTCGAGCCAGTACTCGCCATTCGTGGGCGAATCGAGCAGGCCGAGCAGCGACAGCAGGGTGGTCTTGCCGCAGCCGGATGGGCCGGCGATGGCGACGTACTCGCCGCGACGCACCTCGAGGTGCACCTCGGAGAGGGCATGCGTCTCCACCTCGTCGGTATGGAAGACCTTCTTGATGCCTTCGAGGCGAATCAGCGCCTGGCCGGCGACGGATGTCATGTGCGCTCCCTGGTGAGAACTGATGATTACTTCACGCGGACACGATCGACGCCATCGAATCGACTCATGTCCGACAGGATGACCACATCCCCAGCGTCGAGGCCCCGCACGATCTCGATCTCGCTGGCCGAGCTGCGACCGAGGGCCACCTGGATGCGCTCGGCATCACCATTGGGCCGGAGCCGGAAGAGCCCGACCGTGGTGTTGGCCTGGCCGTAGGTCGGGCGGCCGACGTGCAGCACCTTGCCCAGCCGCTCGATCTCGATGGTGCCGTCGATGCTCAGGTCGGGACGGGCGCCGCGGGGCAGCGAATCCTTGAGCGCGACGTCGATCGTGACGGTGCCGCCGGACGAGGAGGGATCAGTACGTGAGACGGTGCCACGGACCAGACCGTTGCGAGTGTCGATGACCGCCACCTGGCCGACCGTGACGTCGCGCGCCTGGTTCTCCTGGACCCGGAGCACCGCCTTCAGGCGCTCGGGCTGGACCACCTTGGCGATGGTCGTTCCGCTCTGCGCGAATTGACCGACCTCGAGGGGAAGCTCCTGCAGCACGCCGTCGGTGCCCGCCTTGACGATCATGGCACCGGCCAGCGAGTGCTGGAACGCCACCACCGCCTTGAGCCGGTTGATCTGGTCCTGCTGCACCTTGAGCTGCAGTGGAATGTTGTCGGTGAGGATCTTGAGCCGCTGCCGCTCGATATCGAGCCGCTCGGTCAATTCGACCGCCGCGTCCTGCGACTTGGCGGCCTCGAACTCGGAAACCAGCTGCTGTGCCACCAGTTCCCGTGCGGCCTTGGACTGGCGCATGGCCTCGAGATGCTGGGAGCGCACCTGCGCCACCACACCGGCCTGCGTGAGACGCTGCGCCTCCAGGCTGATCCTGAGCGACACGAGCTGTGCCTCGGCGTCGGTCAACTGCCGCTCGGCCTGCAGGAGCTGGATCTCCACGTCGGGATTGCTCAGCTCCATGAGCACCGTCGAGGCCGTCACCCTCGCACCCGGCTGGACGAGCTTGCGCTCCACCCGGCCCGGGGCCACGGCGGAGATCCAGCGGATCTGTTCGGGTACGAGCGTGCCCGGTGCACGCACCTCGCGGATCATCGCACCCGATTCGACCGTGTCGACGGATATCGCGGCACGCTCGACCGTGGGCGGCGCATCCTTGAGGCGGCTGATCCCGGCGGAGGTGATGACGATGAGCAGGAGCGCGCCGCCCGCGATGTACTGGGGACGGCGATCGACCTTCTTTTCACGGACTACGTCCACGTCACGTCCTTGCAGCAATGAGATCGAACGTCCGACGCCAGTGGCAAGGGAAGATGCGTGCCGCGGAGGGCGTGACGGGGCACTTCACAAGCCGTTGTGAAGCAAACACTTGCCTCGGAACGTCGCGTCGCGTTGGGGAGCCGGTGTTCGATTGTGGGATTGTGCGTCCCGGAACCGGACTCAGGCCGTCAGTCGGAGGAGAGACTTCCATGGGGTCCATGCGCATCGGCACTTCCTCCGCCGCATCCACGCCGCTCGAGGGCCACTTGAGGCCCGCTTGACCGGGCGGCGGCAGTCTGGGCTCGTGATTCGCCGGTCCACCGCCCAACTCTGCCCGGAGACTTCCATGAGACGTCTACTTCTGCCCGCCGCAGCACTCCTCGCCGTCGCGTGCAACTCCACCACCGATCCCTCCCCGACAAACGAATCCCGGACGGAGTCGAGCTGGTCGTCGACTGCCGCCAACGCCGGCCCCGGTGCGATGCCGATCCAGGTCTATTCGCAGAACGTCTACCCTGGCTTCGACATCGACGCCGTCGAGGCCGCCTTCGGCCAGAGCCCGGAAGCGGCCGTGATGGCGCTCACCAACGGGCTGCTGGTCCTCGACGCGACCAACTGGCGCGAGCGCGCCGCTCGCATGGCGCTCGAGATCGAGGCGCGCGATCCCGACGTGGTCGTGCTGAACGAGCTCGTCACCGTGAAGCGCGAGGGCTTTCAGGCCGTGAGCGGCTTCCTCGGCGGCACGCCGTTCGAGCCGCTGGCGCCGTACTGGTCTGCGCTGCCGGACCAGACCACCGACTTCCTGCCGATCTTCGCGGAGGAACTGATCAAGCGTGGGCTCCACTACAACCTCGTCGACACCCTGCGACTCACCGACGTCACCATCCCGATCCCGGGTTTCCCGGTGACGGTCGCGGCGCAGTACATCGATCGCGATGCGATGTTCGCGCGCGCCGACGTGCACGTGGACGCGGTCACCAGCGACACCTTCGCCGTGTCGCTGCAGTCCATCGCCACGCAGACTCGCGGCTGGATCGCCGCCGATCTCCAGGTGCACGGCAAGCCCTGGCTGGTGGTGGGCACGCACCCTGCCCCCAACTGGGTCGAAGCCGGCAAGACGCCGCACATCACCGAGCTGCTCGGCGCCGTTGCAGGCGCCACGCGCCCGACCATCATCGCCGGCGACCTCAACCTGCTGCCCACATCGGCCGAGTACGGGCAACTGGTGGCGGCCGGCTTCGTCGACCTCTGGACGCTGCGCAACGGCAACTCGCCGCTGCGGGCGACCTGCTGCCACGGCGACGACGAGACGCTGCGCGACGCCAACGATGGCCTCGAGAAGACCATCGATTACGTGATGACGCGCGCGATCCCCGGCTACGCGATCGGTCCGGTGCAGTTCACCATCTTCGGCGACAACCTCACCGAGCGCACCGCGACCGGCATGTGGCCCTCCGACCACGCAGGCCTGTTCGCGCAGTTGGTGCTGCAGAAGGAGTGAACACGCGCTCTTGACGCAGACTTGCGAGGGGCCGGGACACCCGGTCCCTTGGCGTTTCCGAAATTCCCGCCAAGCCATCCGTTAAACCAATACACGAACGCTTCAACGATCCACCGATCCACGACCGTGCTGGCGCAGCCACGCCGCACCCCGGCCTCGCAGCCCTCGCCGGGTCATGCGCATCCACCAGGAGGAATTCGAGAATGCCCAACGTTCATCGTTCCACCACGGGCTGGCTGCTGCTCGCCGCACTCGGTGTCGGCGCGTGCAGCGACGGTGTCGAGCCGGCCCCGAACCCGAGCCAGGAATCCCCGGACGGAACAGCCTTCGTCAAGCTCGAAGCCACCAGCAAGCCACTGACCGGCATCGTAGGCGCAGCGGCCACCATTCCCGTCGTGGTCAAGGCCACGAATGCCGACGGTTCCGTCGCAGCCGGACAGCCGGTTTCATTCTCGCTGGTCGGGTCCGGCAGCCTGCAGCAACGTCTGGACACGACCGATGCCGAGGGGCTGGCAAGCCCGGGCACGTGGACGCTGGGCCAGCGTACGGGGCCGCAGCGCCTCATCGCGACGTCCGGCAGCACATCGATCACCGTCGACGTCGCGGTGCAAACCAGTCTTGGCGCCTTCGCCGTGCTCGTGGCACCACCGACCCTCAACGACGGCGATTTCGAGGTGGGCCGCACGCCGTCGAGCGGACTCAGGACCGTCGCGGTGGACTCCTTCAACAACCGCGTGGGTGCGGGGATACAGGTGCGCTGGGTGGCGCTCGATGGCACCCTCATCGTGGCGGACTCGCTCACCACCACCAACGCGTCGAGCGAAGTGACGCCGCGCTGGACCCTCGCCACCCTGCTCGGCCCACAGCGGCTCGTGGCCCGTTACAGCGCCAAGGGCGTGCCCAGAGCCGATACGCTCACGGTGAACGCCACCTGTGCGGTGAAATCGCTCGCACTCGGCGCCAGTGCCACCGGCGACTGGCTCGCCACCGACTGCCGTACGTCGACGCAGCGCCGGGACGCGTATGCACTCACGTTCACCGCCAGCGGCATGCGCGCGATTACCCTGACGGCCGACGCAGGACGCACGCTGCAACTGTTCGGTCCCCGGTATGTGCAGAGCGTGCCTCCGGCCTACCTCTACACGCCATCGGCGACGTCCTTCGGTCTTCGCTACATCCTGGCGGCAGGCCGCTACATCGTGGAGGCGGCGTCGCCGGCATTGGCAGACGGCGCCTACTCGGTCGCCGTGGGCGCGTCGCTGATCGATGCCGACGGCTATTGGGCGCGGGTCGGATGCGCCGAGGCGGGGAACACCCCGGTCTTCGTGTCCAAGGGCATCGACGGATTCAATTTCCACGACACTGCCACCAACACCTGCAACGTTGGCGGCCTCGGCACCTATCAGGACCGCTACCTCATCCAGCTCACGGCCGGCGAGCAGGTGACGATCAACCTGAAGCACGGCACGATCGGCACGGGAGGTACGGCGACACCGCAGTTCGTGCTCAACCTGCGTGACGCGTCCACGGCAGGTGGCCTCGTGGTGGCCACTGCGCCCGTGCCCGCCACGCCGAACGGCGCGGCCACCAACGCCTGGGCGATCACCTACACCGCGCCCTCGACTGGGGTCTACGAGATCGTCGTCGGCACCGCCGCGGCGTACAACGTCGCATTGGGAATGGACTACGAGTTGATCGTCCAGTAGTCACGATGCGTACCCAAGGCGCAGGGCTCCTGCCTCGTAGGCAGGGGCCCTGCGCGTACGGTTAGATTTCTGCAGTGCAGCCGCTTGAGGGAATGCACGATGAGCACCGACATCCACTGGCTCACCCAACCCGGCGCCCTCGAGCGTCTTGGCACCGCCGACCCGCTCGTGCCGCATCAGGTGGTGCGCTGGGAGCGCGGCGTGGGCAGCGAGCGCATCGACATGGTGGCCGAGGAGTGCCCGGTCACGATCGTGTACAACGACGTGCCGCACGTCGTCATGATGACCACGCCCACGAACCTCATCGACTTCGTCACCGGTTTCAGCCTCACCGAGGGTCTGGTGGGGTCGGTGGACGACATCACGTCGATCGCCGCGCTGCCGCACGCGCGCGGGATCGAGATGCAGGTGACGGTGGCAACCGCCTGCATGGCGGAGATCGAGAGCCGCACGCGGCGCATCTCGGGCCGTACGGGCTGCGGCGTGTGCGGCAGCGAGAGCGTCGATGCGGTGCTGCGGCCCGTGCCGGCCGTCGGGCACGGGCGTGAGGTGAGCGGACGCGCCATTCATGGGGCGCTCGACCAGCTGGTGGCGCGGCAGGAGCTCAACCGGCAGGCCGGTGCCGTGCACGCCGCCGGCTGGTCCAGCTACGACGGCGACGTGGACCTGGTGCGCGAGGATGTGGGCCGGCACAACGCGCTCGACAAGCTCATCGGCGCCCTGCGCACCCGCGGCACCGATCCGCAGTCGGGCTTCGTGGTGGTGACGAGCCGCGCCAGCTTCGAGATGGTGCACAAGGCCGCCATGCTCGGCACCTCACTGCTCGTCACGGTGAGCGGGGCCACGGGGCTTGCGGTGCGCATGGCGCACGAAGCGAACCTGACGCTCTGCGGGTTCTCGCGGAAGGAGTCGCACGTGGTGTACACGCATCCGTGGCGGGTGGTGGCGTAGTCAGAAGGTCCCGCTCCACATCAGCCCGACCCGCCCCCCCGACGCGAGCGGCACGGGGGCGCGCAGCCCGAACAACGTCCACCGTCCCGTCGCCAGTTTCGCCCCGACGATGCCCGCAGCGGCACCCACCGCCACGTCGCTCACCCAGTGCTCGTTGTCGTAGACGCGCGACCACGCCGTGGCGGTGGCGAGCGTGTAGAGTCCGACCGTGGCCCACGTGCGGTGGATGTCCTGCGACAGCGATGTCGCCATGGCAAACGCGAACGCCGAGTGACCCGACCACATCGACTCGTTGCCGGAGAACGGCTGGAAATCCCACTCGTCGTCGGTAGAGTCGGGCCGCGTCCGGCCGAACGCCCACTTGGCTCCTTGCGTCACCACGCCCGCCACCAGCACCGACGCCCCCACGCGCAGGCCTGCGTGCAGGATCTTCGGCTCATGCGCGACGAGTCCCGTGCCCACCAGCCCGCCCGTCACCACCAGCACCCCGCTCCACTGCCCGAATGTCCGGACGACATCGGCGACGTCCGCCGCGGTCTCGCTGCGGTGCGCCGGATCCTGCGCCCATTCCTTCGCCGGCTGGTCCACGACGGCGATGGTGAGTGCGCCGAGTGCCGCGACGGCGCCCACCTCCCAGGCATGCAGCGGATGTGGCCGGAAGAGGGTGCTGTCGACGGCGGCAGGCGGGGACGATACGGGAGCGGCGCTGTCGGTTGGCTGTTGCGCGACGAGCGGGGTCGCAATCGACGAGATGGTGACGAAGGAATACAGGATCGCGCGTACGGCCGGGCGGAACACGTGGGCTCGGTGTGGATGGCAGGCGTAGCGTAATGGCTCGCCTCCACCGATTCAATGGAAGTCGTGCCGCCGTGCATGCTCCGCGCCCACCGGCGCCGTGAGCACTTCGAACTCCTCCGCCCGCACGTTGATCACCGTTCCCTCCACCTGCAGCCGCCCGCGCACGAGCAGCAGCGGACTGCGCGCGATGAGCAGCGCCTGCCGCTCGAAGCGGTCGGGCCGCACCACCACGTTCACCATGCCCGTCTCGTCCTCGAGCGTGAGGAACACGAACCCCTTCGCGGTGCCGGGACGCTGGCGGCAGATGACAAGGCCCGCGACGACGACGGCGGCGGTGCCGGCGTGGGGCAGCTCGAGGGCGGTGCGGACACCGAGCTTGCGCAATTGCGGGCGGAGGTGACGCATGGGGTGGCCGTGCAGCGAGAGGGCCGTCATGCGGTAGTCGGCCTCGGTGATCTCGTAGGGCGTCATCGCGGGGACGATGGCCGGCATGGCGGGCGCGTCGGGCGGCAGCGCATCGAACAGCGGCCCGTGGCCACCTTTCTCCGCGCGCAGCACGTCCCACAGCGCGGCACGCCGGCGCCGCTCGGGCGGCTCGTGCGCCACGAAGGCATCGAGTGCGCCTGCTTCGGCGAGCGCGCGCAGGCTGCCGCGATCGAGGCGCGTGCGCTGCACCACATCCGCGATCGAGGTGAACGGCCCCTTCGTCAGCGCCCCCTCGAGCTTCTCCCGCACCGCCGCGCCGAGGCCGCGAATGGTCCGCACCCCCAATCGCACCGCCGGCACCCCCTCCCCGCCCTCGAGCGTCGTCTCCCACGCCGATGCCGTCACGTCCACTTCCCGCACCTCCACGCCGTGCCGCCGCGCGTCCTCGATGAGCGTGCCCGGCGAGTAGAACCCCATCGGCTGCGCGTTGAGGATCGCGGCCGTGTACTCGGGCGCGTAGTAGTGCCGCAGCCACGCGCTCGCGTACACCAGCAGCGCGAAGCTCGCCGCGTGCGACTCGGGAAAGCCGTAGTCGGCGAAGGCGTTGATCTGCTGGTAGATCCGGCGGCCGATCTCCTCGGGGATGCCGTTGCGCGCCATGCCCTGCGTGAGCCGCTCGCCGATGTCGTGCATCCGCTCGTGCGAGCGCTTGTGCCCCATGGCGCGGCGCAGTTCGTCGGCTTCCGCCGGGGTGAAGCCGGCCGCGGTGATCGCCACCTGCATGCCCTGCTCCTGGAAGAGCGGGATGCCGAGGGTGCGCTCGAGCACGGGCGCGAGCGACGGATGCGGGTATGTCACCGCCTCGAGTCCCGCGCGCCGGCGCAGGTAGGGTTGCACCATGTCGCCCTGGATGGGCCCCGGGCGGATGAGTGCCACTTCCACCACGAGATCGTAGAAGCAGCGCGGCTTCATGCGCGGCAGCGTGTTCATCTGCGCGCGGCTCTCCACCTGGAAGAGGCCCACGGTGTCGCCGCGGCACAGCACGTCGTACACCGCCTGGTCGTCGGGCGGGATGGAGGCGAGGTCGAGCGAGACGCCGCGCGTCTCGCGGATGTAGAGGAAGCAATCCTGCAGCAGCGTGAGCATGCCGAGGCCGAGGATGTCGATCTTCACGAGGCCGACGGGATCGAGGTCGTCCTTCTCCCACTGGATCACGGTGCGATCGGGCATCGACGCCGGCTCGATGGGCACCACGCGCGACAGCGGCTCGCGCGTGAGCACGAAGCCGCCGACGTGGATGGAGCGATGCCGCGGCAGCTGGTGCAGGCCTTCCACCAGGTCGGCGATGAGCGCGACACGGCGGTCGTCGGGGTCGAGGCCCGCCTTCCGGAGGATCGACTCGCCGTCGGTGGAGCCCACGAGCGAGGTGGTGGGGTTGCGGCGCTCGACGTGATCGTCGGCGGCGTGCGGGTCGGTGAAGGCGGCAGGACGGCGCGCTTCCTCCTTGACTGCCCGCGCCTTCGTCGCCGCCTCGGTGCCGCCGACCATGTGCTGGCCGAGGGTGTGCGCGAGGGCCTTCTTGTCGGCGTCCCGACGGTCGCGGGACCCGGGGGTGAGGAAGTCGAGAGCGTTGCGGGGCTCGTAACGACCATTCGAGGCAGCACCCTCCTGCTCATTGCGAGGCCCCGCAGGGGCCGAAGCAATCCCGGTGCATAGAGCGGAGCCCTGTGCGCGCGCACCGGATCCCGCTCCATGCACCGGGATTGCTTCGTCGCTCGCTGCGCTCGCT
>JBJMOZ010000042.1:0-13073 GCA_045803465.1 Gemmatimonadales bacterium
CGGCGTCGGAACGGCTGGTGAAGCACCTCGTGCAGGAGCTCGTGGGACCGACGGGGCGCCTGGGTGCCGAGTTCCGCGCGCCCGTCCAGTGGTTCTACACGCCGCTGCCGGCGGCCACGATGCTGGGCGCCTTCGACGAGATCGCGGTGGTCTACGACTGCATGGACGAGCTGTCGCAGTTCGCCTTCGCCCCCGGTGAGCTCATCGAACGCGAGCGCAAGCTGCTCGCGGCCGCGGACGTGGTCTTCACCGGCGGGCGCCGTCTCTACGAAGCCAAGTCGCGGCTGCACGACAACGTTCACTTCTTCGGCTGCGGCGTCGACGCGGACCACTTCGGCAAGGCCGTGTCCGCCGCCACGCCCGTGGCGGCCCAGCTGCATGGCCTGCCCGCCCCCGTGCTCGGCTACATCGGCGTCATCGACGAGCGCCTCGACTACGACCTCATCGCCTACCTGGCCGACCGGGTGCCGCACGCGACGCTGGCGATGGTGGGCCCGGTGGTGAAGGTCGACATGGCGCGGCTGCCCCAGCGGCCGAACATCCACTGGCTCGGCCAGCAGGACTATGCCGCGCTGCCGTCCTTCCTGAAGGGGTTCGACGTGGCGCTGATGCCGTTCGCGCTCAACAAGGCCACCGAGTACATCAATCCCACCAAGACGCTGGAGTACATGGCGGCAGGCAGGCCCATCGTCTCCACCGCCGTGCCGGACGTGGTGCACAACTTCACCCCGATCGTGAGCATCGGCGGCTCGCATCGCAGCTTCCTCGAGGCGGTGCAGCTCGCGGTCACGGAACCGGATTCGCAACTGGTCGAGCTGGGCCGCCGCCGCGCGCGGGCAGCCTCGTGGGAAGGCGTGGCGAGCGAGATGTCGCAGCTGATGGACGATGCGGCCACCCGCCGGGCATGGCGCGACCGCACCGACCGCAAGGATCACCACGGCGCTCGAGCCGGCGCACGCCCGAATTCCCGTGTCGGCTGATACCACGCGTCCGGAGGTCTGGGCGGGGATCGAATGCACGTACAACCGGGTCGGCGAGTCGTACCGTGACCAGCTCGCCGAACTCGGGCATTACGATCGCAGCGGCGACATCGACCGGCTCGCCGCGCTGGGGGTGACGGGCATCCGCTACCCGGTGCTCTGGGAGCGGCATGCGCACGACGGCGACGAGGCGTGGCGCATCAGCGATCGCGCGCTCGCACGCATCAGGGAACTTGGGGTAGCGCCGATGGTGGCCCTGATGCACCACGGCTCGGGGCCGCGCCACACCAGCCTGCTGTCCCCGGACTTCGCACCTCGACTTGCCCGCTTCGCCGCCGCCGTGGCCACACGCTATCCGTGGCTGCGACGGTTCGTGCCCGTGAACGAGCCGCTCAGCACCGCGCGCTTCGCCGCGCTGTATGGGCACTGGCACCCGCATCGACAGGACGACGAGTCGTTCGCGCACGCGCTCGTCAAGCAGGCGCTCGGCATCCAGGCGGCCATGCGCGCCATTCGCCGCGTCATCCCCGACGCCGAGCTCGTGCTGAGCGAGGACATGGGCCAGACGCACGCCACGCCGCGCCTGCGCTACCAGGCCGACTTCGAGAACGAGCGGCGCTGGCTCAGCTTCGACCTGCTCTGCGGCCGGGTGCGCCCCGGCCACCGCTTGTGGAGCTTCCTGGCGCGCTGGCCCGACATCGAGGAGGATCTCGACCGGCTCGCCGACGCACCCTGTCCTCCGCAGCTGATCGGCCTCAATCACTACGTCACGAGCGAGCGCTGGCTCGACGAGCGTGTCGAGCTCTACGCCGGCATCCCCGTTGGCGGCAATGGGCGCGAGGCATACGTGGACATCGAGGCGGTGCGCGCCCCGGGCAATCCGGCCGTGGGAGCGCGCGCGCTGCTGCAGCAGGCCTGGGAGCGATACCGCCTGCCCCTCGCGATCACCGAAGCCCACCTCGCCGGCACGCGCGAGCAGCAGCTGCGCTGGCTGCACCGCATCTGGACCGCCGCCTGCGCCGCGCGCGGTGACGGCGCCGACGTGCGCGCGGTGCAGGCCTGGAGCGCCTTCGGCGCCCGCGACTGGGCGAGCCTCGTCACCCGGCGCGACGGCGAGTACGAGAGCGGACTCTTCGACGTGCGCAGTCCCGCACCTCGTCGCACGGCGCTGGCCTCCATGGTCTGCGGCCTCGCGACGGCTGGTGACTGGCATCACCCGGCGCTCGACGGCACGGGCTGGTGGGAACATGGCCGGCACGACGACGGACCGGCGCCTCGTCGCCTGCCCGCCCCGATCCTGATCACGGGCGCGTCGGGCGTGCTGGGACGCGCCATCGCGGCGGCGTGCGAGGAGCGCGGCCTGCACTACGTGACGGCCTCGCGGCTGCAGTGCGACGTCGCTGAGCCGGCCGCGATCGACCAGTGGCTCTCGGATGTCGCGCCGTGGGCGGTCGTGAACACGGCCGGGCACGTGCGCGTCGATGACGCGGAAGACGACTACGCGAGCTGCTTCCGGGCGAACATCGACGGACCGGCGGCGCTCGCCGATGCGTGCCACCGGCGCGGCATCGCGCTGCTCACCTACTCGTCCGACCTCGTCTTCGGCCACGGATACGACGCGCCCATCGTGGAATCCGCCGCCCCGAGCCCCCTGAGCGCGTACGGCTGGTCGAAGACGCACGCCGAGCGACGCGTGCTGCAGCGCATGCCCGAGGCGATGGTGGTGCGCACCGCCGCATTCATCTCCCCCGACGACGACGGCAACTTCGTCGCGAACGTGCTGCGCGAGCTCGAGCGCGGCGACGCCATCCGGGCCGCCGACGACCTGGTGGTCTCGCCCACCTACGTGCGCGACCTCGCGCACCTCTCGCTCGACCTGCTCATCGATGGCGAGCGCGGCGTGTGGCATCTCGCCAATCGCGGCGCCGTCACCTGGGCGGGGTTGGCGCAGCGGGCCGCCGAGATCATGGGACTCGAGGCCTCGCTCGTGATCCCGGTCCCGTCCCGCGAACTCGGCTACCGCGCCGAGCGCCCGCGCTACTCGGCGCTCGGCAGCGAACGGGCCACCATCATGCCCACCCTCGACGACGCCCTTGCGCGCTGCATCGCCGCACGCGTGGCGCGACACGCTGCTCGGCGCCCCGAGGTGGCGGCCTTGTCCGCGACAACCGCCGCGACCGGGGACTCGGCAGAAACGGAATTGCATGCATACGACTGACGGTGCGGGTAACGGCCCGCGGATCCTGATCATCGGCGCCGGCCCCACGGGACTGGCCGCCGGCTATCGCCTGCGCGAGCTGGGCCACACCAACTTCCTCATGCTCGAGGCGTCGTCGAAGGTGGGCGGGCTCGCCGCATCGGAGCAGAGTGCCGCGGGGTTCACGTACGACATCGGGGGGCACGTGCTGTTCTCGCACTACCCCTACTTCGACAAGCTCTTCGACACCCTCATGGGCGACGACTACCAGACGCTGCGCCGCGAGGCGTGGATCTGGATGCAGGACCGGTTCATCCCCTATCCGTTCCAGAGTCACATCCGCCACCTGCCGCCGGAACTGGCGCTCGAGTGCGTCATGGGCCTCATCCAGGCCCAGCAGCACGGCGTCGACCTGCGGAAGTACCGGACGTTCGAGGACCTCATCGTCGGCGTGTTCGGCGACGGCATCGCGCGGCTGTTCATGATGCCGTACAACTTCAAGGTCTGGGCGCATCCGCCCCGCATGATGAACAAGGAGTGGATCGGCGAGCGGATGGCGGTCGTGAACCTGCAGAAGGTGCTCGGGAACATCATCCTGCAGCAGGACGACGTGGCATGGGGCCCCAACTCCACCTTCAAGTACCCGCGCTATGGTGGCACCGGCGGGCTCTTCGCGCGCATGCAGCCGCATGTGCAGGACCAGTTGCGACTGAATGCGCGGGTGGCCACGGTGAACCCGCTGCGGAAGGAAGTGCAGCTCGAGGACGGGACCACGGAGCGCTACGACCTTCTGCTCTCCACCATGCCCCTCGACCTCCTCGTGCAGCGCATGACCGAGGGCGTGCCCGACGAGGTGCGCGAGCAGGCGGCCCTGCTGCGCCACTCGGGCTCCTACATCGTGGGCGTCGGCCTGCGCCAACCCGCGCCGTCGGAGAAGTGCTGGATCTACTTCCCCGAGGACGACTGCCCGTTCTACCGGGTCACCTACCTGTCCAATTACTCGCCCGACGTCGTGCCCGACCCGGCGACACACTACTCGCTGCTCGCCGAGATCTCACGCTCGGAATTCAAGCCGGTGGATCGCGCCACCGTGGTGGACGACACCATCGATGGCATGGTGGCGACGCGGCTGCTGCGGGAGGAGGACCGGAAGGACATCGTCGATGCCCACCTGATCGAGCGCGACTACACCTATCCGGTGCCGTCGCTCGAGCGCGACCGGGCCCTGGCGTGCCTGCTGCCATGGCTCGACTCGGAGGGCGTCTTCTCCCGTGGCCGCTTCGGTGCCTGGCGCTACGAGGTCGGCAACATGGACCACTCCGTGGCGCAGGGCGTGGAGTGGGTCGACCGCGTCCTCCTCGGCGGCGAGGCCGAGGAGCTCACGTACCAGGCGCGGCGAGGCTGCTGACGATCAGGCCGTGTCTGCCAGCAGGTTGCTGTCGAGGGTACCGTCGAGCAGCTCCTCCGTCTCGCGCAGCTCGCAGCGGGCGAGCAGGCGCTGCAGCGACTGGCGGTGCAGGCCCAGCGCCCGCGCCGTCTGCGCGATGTTGCCGCCGTGCCGCTTGAGCGCAGCGGCGAGGAAGTCGCGGTCGAATGCCTGCAGCGCGCGGCGGCGCGCCTCGGCGAAGCTGATCGGGACGGCCGCGGCGAGCGAAGGCGCGCCGGAGGCCACGGCGTTCTCCACCATCACCTCGGGCAGGTCGCGCAGCGTCAGCATGCCGCCCTCGGCGAGCACGACGCCGCGCTCGATCACGTTGCGCAGCTCTCGCACGTTGCCGGGCCAGCTCCAGCGCCGAAGCGTCTGGAGGGCCCGCTCGTCGATGTCGCTGACGAGCAGGCCGTGCTGCACCGCGAACGAGCGCACGAACCGCCGCGCCAGCGTCGCGATATCGTCGGGCCGGTCGCGCAGCGGCGGCAGGGCGATCGTGATGACCTTGAGCCGGTACAGCAGGTCTTCGCGAAAGCGGCCGTCAGCCACCATCTGGTCGAGCGGCCGGTTCGTGGCGGCGATGACGCGCACGTTCACCGACGTGGCGCGTGACGCGCCCACCGGCATGATCTCGCCGGTTTCGAGCGCGCGCAGCACCTTCGCCTGGGCCGCCACGGCGAGGTCACCGACCTCGTCCAGCAATAGCGTACTGCCATCGGCCACCTCGAACAGGCCGGCCCGGTCCCGGAGCGCGCCCGTGAAGGCGCCGCGTACGTGGCCGAAGAGCTCGCTTTCCACCAGCTCGCTCGGCAGTGCCGAACAGTTGACCGCCACCAGCGGCCGCGCCGTGCGGCGGCTGGTGGCGTGCAGCGCGCGCGCCACCAGCTCCTTGCCCGTGCCGCTCTCGCCGGTGATCAGCGCAGTGACGTCCGTACGCCCGACCCGCGCGATGAGGCGGCACAGCTCCCGCATCCCCTCGCCAGAGCCGACGATGCCATGGAACTCGATGGCGGTGGCAGCGACGTGGCGAGAGGGAAAGGGCATCGGTCGACTCCGTTCAGCTCGAAGCGAGGGCGAGCGCCGGGACGGTCGCCGGGACTGGAAACGCGATGGTGCCTGGACGGCGCCCACGGGCGAGGGCGGCCCCGCCATCGTGGACGTGCATCTGGCGCCGCACGTCCATGTGGCAGTAGACGGTCTGCAGGTTGGCCAGTTCCTGGGCCGACATGACGCAGACGTTCACCAGCGGCGGTGCCAGGAGACCCTTGGCTGCCCGGATGCGCGCCATCTGCGAGTGGTTCACCCGGCAGATGATCTCCGTATTCCCCGACCAGTACCGCTCCTCCACGACACAGTCTCCACAGACAACCGGTTCTTCCCAACCGAACTCGGACTGCGCGACCGCTGGCGCTCTCACGGGGCCTCCTTACGCAACCACGTCGTTGGTTTGCCTTGATCGCGAGACGACCACCGGAAAGCAAAAAACGGCGCCGCCGACCCTCGATGGGGTTGGCAACGCCGTCCACAGATGGGGCCTGACGCCCCGTCCGTTCCGGTGGCTCCGCACACACTGGCGGAGTCGCAAGGCTGCTCGGCGGACACGGGTGTATCCGTCGGCTCTGCATCCCAACGATAGGCTACGGGACCACCTTCGTCAAGCAACTGATGTACGCGCATGGCGATAGCCCATCGGCGACATGGCGTTGCGAGAAAAGTTCCATGCTTGCGCACCGTTTCCGGAACCATTAAACATGTAGGCGCAGGGCATACGAGGGCGTGCAGCGCGAACAGGCACGACCCCCTTACTGCCGGAGGGAAGTCGCCTCCGAAGGTGAAGGCGTGATCCGGGACTCGACATGAGAGTCCACCGGGTCACGCCTTCTGTGCTTATGTCACCAACGGTTCGGCAAAGCCGGCCAAGAGGGAGTCATGAAGAAGAACAGCGCAATCGTCGTCGCTGCGATGCTCCTCGCCGGAGTGGCGACCGCAGCGAACGCCCAGCAGGACTCGACGAAGCAGCGCCAGCAGGCCGCGGCGGATACCGGAATGCGGCAGCAAGGCGATTCGATCAAGCAGTGGGGCAAGGACTCCGCCACGCCGAGCGGGAAGCAAGGCCAGAACGAGCAGGACGCGGTGAGCAAGAAGAACGCGGCCGCGGCGGGTCAGGGTCAGGATTCCCTGCGCGCCGACAGCAGCAAGAGCACCGGTACGCCGAAGACGCGCTCGGACTCGGTCTCGAGCCAGTCCAACCCGAGCGGCAGCCAGCGGCAGCAGAGCTCGAGCGATACCTCGAGCTACAGCAACCCGAGCTCGTCGAGCTCGAGCAACCCCAGCTCGTCCAGCTCCAGCTCGTCGAGCTCCACCAGCCCCAGCTCGTCGGGCTCCACCAGCCCCAACTCGTCGAGCTCGAGCAGCTCTGGCTCGTCGGCGAATCCGACGACCACGTCGTCCCGCAAGATGACGAAGGACGAGATTCGCTCGGAGCGCTCGTCGTGGTTCCAGGAAATGGCCGCGGTCTCGAAGGATCAGGAACAGTCGAAGAACGCC
The DNA here is from genome assembly GCA_045803465.1 of Gemmatimonadales bacterium. GTDB lineage: Bacteria > Gemmatimonadota > Gemmatimonadetes > Gemmatimonadales > GWC2-71-9 > JAGGAG01. The sequence goes on from JBJMOZ010000042.1 coordinate 7,154, forward strand.
CAGGCGCCTGGCGCCGGGGCCCTGCAGCAGGCCAGCAACACCCCGTCGGACGCGTCGCAGCAGCCCAGCGGCACGGATGCTTCCGTACCGCGCAGCCCGACGCAGTCCCCACAGGAGGCCCGCGAGAATCCCACGGCGGCCCAGGGCAAGCAGAACCCGCAGGCCGAGTATACGGACTCCACGCGGCGCTACGTGCCGAACGACTCGTCGACGAACCAGCAGCAGAACTCGACCGGCAGCTACAGCGCGCCGACGAGCCCGCAGTCCAGCAGCACCACGTCGCAGTCCAGCTCGAGCAATGGGACTAGCGACCAGGCCCCGCGTGGCGAGGTCACCAACGCGACCGACCCGCAGGCGCTGAACCCCACGGGCACCGGCAACAATCAGGGGTCCAACCCCGAGTCCACGCGGCCCGAGAAGGTGAGCAGCAGCACGACCGGCCAGCAGGCCAATGCCAGCAACCGGTCCGAGAACAACGACAACGCCACGACGAAGCAAGAGGTCGGCGGGGTCGAGAACAAGGACAAGTAGGGCTGCAGCACCCTGAAATGCGAGCGGGGAGCCACTGTCGGCTCCCCGCTTCGTATTGCAGCATGATATATACGAAAAATATGTGACCTGAACTCAGTCGCTTCCCGGCGCTTCTGCCGAGGGCGCCTCGAAGGGTTGGGTCGCACGGCGTAGCGTGAAGCGAGTCACTTCGGCTGGCGCCAGCAGTCGCGCCCGGAGTCGACCGGTTCCGATCCCATTCGACACGTAGAGATGCGTGTCCTCCAGCATGTACCAGCCCGAACGATACCGGCTCGACTGGCCGAGCAGCGATGGCAGGCCCAGCGTGCCGCCGAGCGAGTGTCCCGCCACCACGAACGCGGCCGTCTTGAGGTCGGCGGCGGGCACGTCGGCGAGCAGCTCGGATGCATGCGTCATGATGATCTCGGCCCGCGGCCGCACCAGTTCGCCCATGTCCCAGGTGCCGGCCGGCGTCAATTGCAGCCGCCGCTTCGAGGAACCGTCGAACCCGGCCACGATCAGGCGGGCATTGCCTACTTCCAGGCTTGCACGCTCGTTGGCCAGCAGCCGAATGCCCTTGGCGGCATACACCGGCTCGAGTTGCTCGCGCAGTGTCGTCTCACGCTCGCCCAGGATGGCGAAGGTGCCGCGCGACCCGCGCGTCATGGCGAGAAAACGGTCCAGTGCCTCAAGCGTGGCTGGCGACGCATCGTCGATCATGTCGCCGGTGATGAGGACGATGTCGGGCCGCGCTCGGACCACGAGGCGTGCCGCCGAATCCGCCGTCGCTGCGCTGCCTGGCAAGTGCAGGTCGCTCACCTGCACGATGCGAAGTCCATCGAGCGCTTCAGGCAGGTTGCGGACGGGCACGTCGTATCGCGTGAGGTAGACGTCCGTGACAGCGGGTCCCGCTGCGTAGGCCACGAGCCCCCCGATCAGTCCCAGGACGAGCCCGATGCCGATCGCCAGCGCCACGGGGATGCGCGAGCCGGGACGCCGCGACCGAGGCGATGCGACCGCGACGATGTCCCGCACCGGATCTGGCGCCGGAACGGTGCGCTGGGCCCAGGTCGCCGGCACGGGTGCCGGCCCAGCCTGACCGCTGAACAGTTCGAGGGAGCGGGGCTCGTAGGGCCGGCTTCTCGGCGGCAACGGCACCGGCTCGGGAGGCGCTGCCTCGCGCGAACTGGGCAGCGGTTCAGGCGGCGGCGGGGGCGGTGCTGGCGGAGGGGGCGGCGGAGTGACTGCAATTTCTTGCACTGGCGGGGGCGGCGGCGTGTCGCTCGGGTCAGCGATCGGGGCCGCCAGCTCCGGGCCCTCCTCCACCTCGGCCTCCACCTCCCCCGGCGCTACCCCGTGGTCCTGATGCGAGGCGATCCAGGATTCGGCCCATTGGACGCCCAACTCGGGGTCGCGCAGCCAGGGAGCCGACGAGGTGTCGAGCAGGTCGAGCGGTTCGGAGGTTGGCGGAGTCGCGGGTATCTCCGGCGGCCCCTGCGGTGGCACCACGCCGGTCCGCTCGAGCGCAGCTCGAAGGGCCGCGGCCACGGCAGCCCCAAGCGCCCCGCCGGGCGCGGGCGGCGCCTCGTCCGTCGCTTCGGCCTCGTCGGTGCCGGGCGCCTGCTCGTCGGTGCCCTCCTCGTCGTCACTGGGCAGGACGCCGGGCTCGAGCAGCGGCCCCATGGCCGTGAGCGGTGCCCCCTCCGCGGAGGGACCCTCGGTTGGGGGTCCCTCCATCGGTGGATTGCCCGCCTTGGGGTCTGGAACGATGATGCGGTGCGGGTGACTGATACGAGGTCCTCGACGACGTTGCCTGACCAAGAATTGAGGCGTCCGGTCCCAGTCGCAAGGTCATCGGTTTGACCCGACGTTCGGCATCCCGGTACATTGCACGCCTATGTCTGAGATCACCATCGAGAAGACCGGCGAAGACGCCGCCTCCCGTTCGCTCCGGATCACGGTCCCGGTCGAGCGCGTGCGGGCGGCCGAGTCGAAGGCAGTGGCGTTCTATTCGAAGCGGGCGCGCCTGCCCGGCTTCCGTCCCGGCAAGGCGCCGGCGGCGGTCGTGAAGAAGCGCTTCGACCAGGCCATCAAGCAGAGCGTGCTCGAGGAAGTGGTGCGCGAGGGGTGGGAAGAGGCGCGGACGAGCCAGTCGCTCAAGCCGATCGCCGATCCCAGCGTGCGCAACCTGAAGTTCGAGGAGGGCCAGCCGCTCGAGTTCGAGATCGTCGTGGCGGTGCAGCCCGAGATCAAGCTCGAGAAGGTGGGCGGCTTCAACCTCGCGCGCCCGAAGCCCGTCGTGGACGACGCGGCCGTCACCGAACAGCTCGACAAGCTGCGCGAGCGGAAGGCCGCCTGGCTGCCCGTCGAGGGGAAGCCGGCGCCGGGCCACATGGTGCGCGTCGAAGTGGCGCCCATCGAGGACGGCAAGGTGGGCGAGGCGGCTCCCTACAACCTCGTCATCGGCCAGAACCAGGCCATTCCGGACCTCGAGGAGCGCATCATGACGCTCTCGGCCGGCGAGACCGCCGAGACGGACGTGAAGTTCCCGGACGACCATCCGGACGAGGCGCGCCGCGGGCAGAGCCGCACGGTGCGCATCACGCTGCACGAGGTGAAGCGCCAGGAGCTCCCGGCACTCGACGACGCCTTCGCGCGCGAGGTGGGCGAGTTCGACTCCTTGCAGGCGCTCACCGACGCCATCCGCACCGACCTCGAGGCGGATGCCGTGCGCGGTGCCGACCAGCAGGTGCGCTCGGCGCTCGTCAACGAGATCGTCACCGCGAACGACGTGCCGGCGCCCGAGTCGCTGGTGCACCGCTGGCTGCATGCGTACGCCGAGATGTATGGCGTGCCGAAGGAGCAGTTGCCGCAGTTCGAGCAGCAGTTCCACGCCATCGCCGAGATGCAGGTGAAGCGGGACCTGGTGCTCGACGCCGTCATCGAGCGCGAGGGCCTGCGCACCACCGAGGCCGAGATCGACGACCGCATCTCGCAGCTCGCCTCGGGGCGCGGCGTGAGCGCGGGCGAGTACTACCAGCAGCTCCAGAAGGCGGGGCGGCTGGGAGAGATCGAGCGCAGCATCAGTGAGGAAAAGGCATTCGCCTGGCTCCTCGGGCAATCCACCGTGGTGGAGGCATAAGGGTTTTGACCATGGCCACTCTGTACCCGCCGTACATCATCGAGCGTTCGAGCCGCGGCGAGCGGACGTACGACATCTTCTCGCGCCTGCTCATGGACCGCATCGTGTTCCTCGGTGCGCCGATCAACGATGACGTCGCGAACATCATCATCGCCCAGCTGCTCTTTCTCGAGGCCGACAACCCCGAGAAGGACATCTACCTCTACATCAACTCGCCCGGCGGCGTCGTCTCGGCCGGTATGGCGATTTACGACACCATGCAGCATCTGCGTGCGCCGGTGAACACGATCTGCATGGGCATGGCGGCATCGATGGGCTCGTTCCTGCTCGCGGCCGGTACCAAGGGCAAGCGCGCGGCCCTGCCGCACGCCCGCATCATGATCCATCAGCCTTCGGGCGGCGCGCAGGGCACCGCGGCCGATATCGAGATCCAGGCGCGCGAGATCCTGTACCTGCGCAGCAAGCTGAACCGGCTGTACGCGCACCATACCGGCCAGCCGCTCGAGAGCATCGAGCGCGACATGGACCGGGACCGGTTCATGAGCGCCGACGAGGCCAAGTCATACGGCCTCATCGATCAGGTCTTCGCCCCGCGCAAGGCGGCCCTGGACGCGGCCGAGTTGTCGGCCACGGTTTCGGCCTCTTGACGCCACTGCCGGGGATCCCGACTATGTTTCCAATCCCCGCTCGAACGGGACGCTGACGACGATGTCCAACGACAAGCACCTCCGCTGCTCGTTCTGCGGCAAGAGCAAGGACTCGGTCCGGAAGTTCATCTCCGGCCCGTCCGTGTACATCTGCAACGAGTGCATCACCCTCTGCAACGAGATCCTGGCAGAGGACGAAGAGCGTGAGGTCGCGGACAGCATCACCCAGGTCCCGACGCCGCAGGAGATCAAGGACGTCCTCGACCAGTACGTGATCGGGCAGGAACAGGCAAAGAAGGCGCTTTCGGTCTCGGTCTACAATCACTACAAGAGAATCAATTCAACGTCCCTCAAGGACGACGACGTAGAGCTCGACAAATCGAACATCCTTCTGATCGGACCCACAGGCGTCGGCAAGACTCTTCTCGCTCGCACGCTCGCGAGAATTCTCGATGTTCCGTTTACCATCGCTGACGCAACGACGCTCACTGAAGCGGGATATGTCGGCGAGGATGTAGAGAACATTCTGGTTCGTCTCCTTCAGGCCGGTGATTTCAACATCGCCGAATGCGAGCGCGGAATCGTTTATATCGACGAGATCGACAAGATCGCGCGAAAGTCGGAGAATCCCAGCATCACTCGCGACGTTTCCGGCGAAGGCGTTCAACAGGCGCTTCTGAAGATCATCGAAGGCACGGTCGCTTCTGTTCCCCCGCAGGGTGGACGCAAGCATCCGCAGCAGGAATACATCCAGCTGAACACCAAGGACATTCTGTTCATCTGCGGTGGGGCATTCGACGGTCTCGAGAAGATCATCGAGGCTCGCACAGGCCGTCGCCAGATCGGGTTCAACAACCTCAACGGCAAGAAGGAGTCGCTCGTCAATCCGACGCAGATGTTCAGTGAAGTCGAGCCCGATGATCTGCTCCGATACGGAATGATTCCGGAGCTCGTCGGCCGTCTGCCGGTTACAGTTGCGCTCGAGGCGCTCGATGAGAAGTCGCTCGTTCGAATTCTCAAGGAGCCGAAGAACGCTCTCACCAAGCAGTACACGAAGCTCTTCGGTCTCGAGGAAGTGAAGATCACTTTCGACGAAGGCGCACTGACGGCGATCGCGATGAAGGCGCTCAAGCGCGGCACCGGTGCGCGCGGACTTCGCGCCATTCTCGAGGAAGTGCTCATGGAAGTGATGTTCGATCTTCCGAGCCGCGAGGATGTAGTCGAAGTGAAGGTCACGGAATCCTGCATCACGAACGGCACTCAGCCACTGCTCGAGATCTCGCCGCTACGACGCAAGAAAGAAGCGTAAGCGAGTAGTGCCACAGGAATTCGCGCGGGACGGCGAGAAAGTTCAAGCCGAGTCCCGCCTCCCTGTTCTGCCGCTGCGTGACGTGGTGATTTTTCCGTACGTCGTCATCCCGCTGCTCGTTGGCAGACAGCCTTCACTCGCCGCAATTGACGCAGCTGTCGAGACCGACAAGCTGATCCTGCTGGTTTCCCAGAAAGAAGGGGAAACGCAGGAGCCAGGCGCCGCCGACCTGCATCGGACCGGCGTTCTCGGCCGCATCCTCCAGGTGGCGAGACTTCCAAACGGAAGCACGCGCGTCCTCGTCGAGGGATT
>JBJMOZ010000109.1:0-7446 GCA_045803465.1 Gemmatimonadales bacterium
CGCCTTCGTGGGATCGTGCGCCGGCCGCAACTCGAGCACCATCTGGTGCTGCGCGCCGAGGTCGATGGTCTGGCGGTGCGTGCGGCTGCGCAGGTCCCAGATGTGGAGCTGGTGACCATACTTGCCCGCGAGCAGCAGTTCTGGGTTCAGGCCCTGCGTCACCATGTCCGGCGTGCCCCACTCGCTCGTGACCATCGTGTCGTGGCCCAGATGCCAGAAGAAGTCGTACGAAAGCCGCTGGGGGCCGCGGTCGCACTCCCATGGGCCCTTCACCTCGAACGTGTCGTGGTCGAGCATGAAGATCCCGCCCGGGCCGCCGCCGTCCGGCGCGCCAAGCGCATTGAGGTAGATGCCATCCGGGCCGCAATGCACGGTGTGCAGGGCGGCGTACCCCGTCTTCTCCTGCACCTCGCTGCCCTCGATCACCTTCACCAGCTTCGGGTTCCGCGGGTCGGGCCTGGTGTCCACGATGTGGATGCGCGACGAATGCGTGCCGGGCACGATGAGATAGCGGCGTTCCACGTGCGGATGCGGCGCGAACGGGCACAGGTGCGAGCTGCACGCGTTCCAGCCGAAGTGGTGCAGCTCGTTGTCGCCCTGCGGAAACTCCACCTTGCCGACGAGTTGCGCGTAGGTGGGCGATCCGGGATCGACGTCCACGACGCCGATGGCATCGCGGCCACCGTTGCCGTTGGCGTTGAGCATCGCGACGTAGGCCAGCTCCTCGGCCGGCGCTTCCATGGCGAGCGCGGGCGAGGGATAGAACGTGGGGTCGGGGCGCCAGGTGGGCATGGTCAGTCTCCAGGTGTGTCGAGGAGGTCGAGGTGCAGGAAGAGCGCGCCGTCGCGCTCGGCCACCACGCGGGTGCGACGGCCCGTGATGGCGACGGACGCGTGGAGCGGACCGGTGAAGCGAGCCGTGAGGCGGGAGAGGCGGCGGGCGTACGCGGCCCGCAGGAGCGTCGAGACGAGCTGCTCCGTCACCGCGTCATGATCGCGGCCGGGTGCGGCGATCACCTCCGTCGCCGCTCCGGCAAGCCAGCCAAGGCCCACGACCGTGCTGTGGCCGTGCTCATCACACGTTGCGGCCCACACCTCGGGCTCGCCGACGCGCCGGGCCGTCGAAGGCGAGGTCGTCAAAAGCGCCTCCACGAACCGGCGCACGCCGCGGAGCGTGGGGTGCAGGGCCGGCTCGAGACCTGCGAGCCCGCTGCGATCGAGACGCGCGAGCCTTGTGCGGCAGGCCCGGATCCGGGTGGGTTGCAGGGCGCCGGGAACGGACGCCAGTGGGATCGCATGCATCACGGCCGGACCTCCCTTCGGGTGGCGGCGGGCACCGAGGTGGTTCCCGTCTGCATCCAAAGGCGCAGGATCGGCCCGGATCGGCTCACGGCTGGCGCCCGGGACGGGACGCCCTTCAATTGAGAGAATGGGAGATCCGGCCATCACGCAGGCGCTGGTCGCGCTGTCGCAGGGCGACACAGGCGCACACGACCGACTGTTTCCGATGGTCTACGATGCGCTCCGCCACCTCGCCCGACGCGAGCTGCGGCGCGAGCGGCCCGACCACACCCTCTCTGCCACGGCCCTCGTGCACGAAGCGTATCTCAAGCTCGTGCAGCTCGACCGCATCGACTGGAAGGGCCGTGCGCACTTCTTCGGCGTCTGCGCGCCGGTGATGCGCCAGGTGCTCATCAGCCACGCCCGCACGCGCAACGCCGCCAAGCGCGGCTCGGGCGCGGCGAAACTGCCGCTCACCGACGTCATGGCCGTCGCCGACGAGCGGCCTGACGACCTGCTCGCACTCGACGAGGCGCTGGTGCGCCTCGCGGAACTGAGCCCGCGACAGGCGAAGGTGGTCGAGGCACGCTACTTCGCCGGCATGACGGTGGAGGAGACGTCGGAGGCGCTCGACCTGTCGCCGGCCACGGTGAAGCGCGAGTGGACCGCGGCGCGTGCCTGGCTCAACCGGGAGCTGACGCCGTGACGCGCGCATCGCTCACGCCGGAGCGCTGGGCACAGGTGCAGGAGCTGCTGCTCGAGGCACTCCAGCGTCCCGCAGCCGAGCGCGAGGCGTTCCTCGTACGCGCCAGCGCCGGCGATCCCGCGCTGCAGGACGAACTGCGCTCGCTGCTCGTCGCGAGCGACGACGAAGGCCTCCTGCCCCATACGCTCGAGCGCCCGGCGCCTGCCGCGCCGCTGCTGCAGTGGGTCGGCCCGTATCACCTTCTGCGCGAGCTCGGCCGCGGCGGCATGGGCACCGTCTACCTCGCCGAGCGCGAGGGCGAGGGCTTCACGCAGCGCGTGGCCCTCAAGCTCATGCGGCCCGACTACGCCGATCCGCGCATCGTCGCGGCCCTCGCTCGCGAGCGGCGCATCCTCGCACGACTCGAGCATCCGGGCATCGCACGCTTCATCGACGGCGGTACGACGGGCTCGGGGCAGCCTTTCATCGCAATGGAGTACGTCGACGGTACGCCGCTGCTGCAGCACGCCGATGCGTCCGGGCTGGACGTGCGCGGCCGGGTGGCGCTCATGAAGGACGTGTGCGGCGCGGTGCAGCACGCGCACCGCCAGCTGGTGGTGCACCGCGACCTGAAGCCCGGCAACATCCTCGTCGGCGCCGATGGCCGCGCCAAGCTGCTCGACTTCGGCATCGCCACCGTGCTCGACGATCCCTCGCGCGGGGCATCCCCCGACACGGCCCCGTGGCTGACCCCCGCCTACGCGAGTCCCGAGCAGGTGCGCCGCCAGCCGGTCAGCACCGTGACGGACGTCTACGCCCTCGGCATCATCCTCTACGAGCTGCTCTCGGGTCGGTCGCCGCACGACCTCAAGGACGGATCGCTGCGCGCCATCACGGAGGCGATCTGCGAGCAGATCCCCGAGCCGCCGTCGTCCGCGGCGCGGCGTGCGGGGCATCCCGATCGCGCTCGTGTCATCGCCGGCGACCTCGACCACGTCGTGATGCGGGCCCTCGCCAAGTCACCGGGCGAGCGGTACGGCTCGGTGGAACAGCTGTGCGACGACCTGCAGGCGTGGCTCGACCACCTGCCCGTGCGCGCCGGCCCGGACAGCGTGAGCCGCCGTGCGCGTCGCTTCGTGCTCCGGCACCGCACGCTGGTGGCGGCGGGTGCGGTCACCTTCGCAGCGCTCGTGGCGGGGCTGTCGGCGACGCTGTGGCAGGCGCGGCAGGCGGGTCTGGAGCGCGACCGTGCCCGGCAGGCGCTTGTCCGCTCGGAGGAGGTGACGCGATTCCTGCTCAGCCTCATCGAGAGCGCCGATCCGCGCCGCACACCGGGTGGCGACACCACGACGGGCCGCGCCATCCGACAGCTCGGGCTCGCGCGCGTGGAGGAGCTCAAGGACCAGCCCATCGTGCAGGCCGACGTGCTCGACGCGCTCGGGCGCGTGCTCGGCACCATCGGCCAGTACGAGCGCTCGACCGAGCTGCACCTGCGCGCCGTCGGGCTTCGCCGGGCTGCGCTCGGCGTGAACCATCCGGACGTGGCGCCGAGCATCGTGGCGCTCGGCACCTCGCTGCGGCGCCGCTCGCGATACGTGGAAGCGGAGGCGCGCTATCGCGAGGCGCTCGCCCTGCAGCAGGCCGCCCTCGGGCTCGACGATGTGCGCACCGGCGAGACCATCATGGAACTCGCGTACCTGATGCCCTATCGAAGCAGGATGGCGGAGGCGGAGTCGCTGTACGGCGTGGCGCAGGACGTGTTCACGCGCACCGTGGGGCCCGACGATCGCCGCACGCTCCTCGCGCGGCAGCGGCGCATCACCATCGTCCGCGTGCGCGATGTCGGCCTCGCCGAGGCCGAGGTGCGCGCGCTGCTCGTGGACGCGGAGCGCGCGCTGGGTCCGGATGACCCGTTCACGGCCAACCTCCCCTTCCACCTGGGGGACTACATCGCGTTGCAGCGGCCCGACGATCCGGAGGCGGAGCGATGGTTCCGCGAGGGCATCGCACGCGTCGAGCGCCGCTCGGGCCGCCGCACGCTGGAGCTCATCCACGGGCTCCACAGCCTGGCCGAAGCGCGCATCCGTCGCGGTGACTACGCCGAGGCGGAGTCGCTGCTGCAGCGCTCGCTTGGCATCAACGAGGCCCTGCTGGGCCCGGCACATGCCGGGACGGCGGGCGCACTGGGCACGCTCGCGTCCCTCTACGAACGGACGAACCGCCTGGCGGAGGCGGAGCAGGCGCGTCTGGAAGTGCTGCGACGGTTCGAGTCGGCGCTCGGCCCCGGGCACAGCGACGTCGCCGAGGCGAAGGCACGACTGGCGCAGCTCGTCTACCGGAGGGGCGACTACGCCCGCGCGGAACGATTGTGGCGGGAGTCGATCGACATCGCCGAACGAGCACTCGGACCGGAGCACGCCTCGGTGCTGCGATCGCAGCTGCAGCTTGCCAAGGTGCTCCTGGCGCTGGGCCGCACGGTGGAGGCGAAGCGCCTCTGCCAGCAGGGGACGACGACGATCAACCGCCTGTACCCGATGGCGCCGGTGCAGCAGGAAGTGCGCGCCGAGTCGCCGCATTGCGCCTGGGACGACCTGCCGGGCGCCCGATGAAGCTGCCTGCGCGCTACTCCGGTACCGAGGCGTCTTCCGGCACGCCCTTGAGGGACCAGTCCACCCGGCCGCGGCCGGTGCTGAGGATGAAGTCGATGGTCCATTCGCCCGGCACGCCGACCCTGGTCTCGGTGTCGAGCTCCCACTCCAGCTGGGTCGAGTCCACCACCGTGCCTTCCGCATCGCGGATGACCACCAGCCCATAGCCGTGGTGCAGGAACGAGCGGTGGAAGAAGAACGCCTTCGGATTGTCGTTCTGCCACTTCCATTGGCGCTGGGCGCTGACGTTCTGCAGCTCATCGAGGAAGTAGCGGAACGAGTCGGGCTGGAGCGTCAGCTCCTCGTGATTCTCCGGCCCGATGGACCGGAGGATCGAGTCCTGGCAGGCCACGAGGCCGATGGCGCCCGCGATCGAGAGCGCGAGCCACACGCGACGAGTGTTCACTTGATGTCCTCCCAGCGCGGAATCGCCGTCGCCACGAACACGCGCAGCTCGCTCGATTTCTTGTTGAAGTCGGCCCGGTCCGTGTACGCGCTCCAGCGCCACAACTGGTTGTAGGCGGCGCCCACGCCCCACCGGCCACGGAAGTAATAGCGCCCGTCGAGCCCGAGGTTCAGCAGTTGGTGCTGCGCCGGGAAGCCGCTGATCACCGGGACGAACCGGTAGTTGGCGACGGCACCGATGAATGCCCGCCCCGTCCAGATGGCGCGCATCTCGCCGCGCCCGCCGAGGCCGATGCCGTAGTCGTAATCGCGGCCTTCCTCGGAAAGGAAGTAGTCCGACTTGACCGCCGCGATCGGATTGAAGACTGCCGCGGCATCGAAGTACAGCCTCGGCCCGCTCGTGGGCTGCGTGGAATGGAGCCAGCCGCCCTGAAAGCCCTGCGCACCGAACTCCATGATGGGGTTCGAGATGTATTCATACGTCATGAAGGCGGCGAGGCGGCTCAACGCCGCCGGGTCGCCGAGCACCATGCCGCCGAGGCTCCCGCGCACGGTCAGCTCGGAGAGCCGGCGCGCCCCCTCGCCGGGCTGGAAGGAGATCAGCGAGTTGAGCCGGAAATGCGAGAACGGCGCCTTGGTCACGTCGGAGATGGCCGCGCCATAGATGAGCGACGCGCCGACGTAGCCGGTCTCGAGCGCGTTGGGGTCGGTGATGTCCTCGTTGGTCGAGAAGCGCCGGTAGCCCAGTTCGACGTTCGCGAAGATGGTGCTGGGGCGCCATTCATCCGGTGTACGACTGTGCTTGAACATCGTGCCGTCGACCGCCCGGTTGAACCCGCGCACCGGGTTGATCAGCGTCGCGCCGATCTCGCGGAAGACGCGCTCGGTGCCCGTCGCCTCGTTGTCGAGCGTCAGCGATGATACGCGGTAGAGCATTTCACCCAGCGCGATGCCGCCGAGCGAGGTGTTGAGCAGGTCGTTCGGGGCCGGTGCCCACACCTCGAAGAACAGCTCCCACATCAGGCTTCCGCCGAATGCCCACGGCACCGACTGCCAGAAGTTGTAGCCGTTGCTGCGCCCCGCGTTGAAGTAGAGGCTGCCGTGATAGGGGTGCGAGAACTGGTTGTTCAGGAAGGCGTTGTTGTCCCACTGCCAGGGATACTTGATGTTGTCGGCCCAGGACTGCAGCGTCCACTTCGACCATTCCTTGTCCTGCAGCCGGCTGAAGGCGTTCGGGATGATGTTGACGATCACGACCTCGCCGAGGGCGCGAAGGAAGCGCTTGTTGCGCGTGCCGGGCTCGGCGCACTCGAACTCGAGGCAGGGCAGGGTGGTGTCGCCCCTGAAGGCCCGTGGCGGTGTCGCGTCCTGCGCCTGGATGATCGGTTCCTGCACATCGGGGATCGGTGTCAGCAGCGACGCGCCGAGCCAGGCCGTGTCGAGCGGGGTGCGCACGGCGACGGTCAGGACGGTATCGCCGGCCACCGCGAACGGCGCCTGTACGTAGGGACGCTGGGCGTGGACCGGCCCGGCAAGCGCCAGGACGGCCAACGTCATCCCCGCGACGACGGATGATCGCATGAAGTGTCTCGCTTGTGCGTGGGACATCCGGCGCTGCGCTGGCCCGGATCCGTATCGGTGCAATTATACATCCGCCCGTGGCGTGAAGTCTTGACCCTTGGGCCAATGAGGAGGTGGGCATGGACCGTGCGGCGGCCCAGCGACGAACCGACCAGGTGCGCGCCTTCCAGCAGGAACTCGCCGCGCTGGAGCATGAAGGCGTGTTCGCGCCCGACGCGGCGCTCAGGGACCGGTTGACCGCGCACCACGCGGCGCTGCTCGACCGGCTCGCACGGCAATTCGACGTGGATACCACGCCGCGCACCGCCCAGCTCTCCCTGGGCATGCGTGTCGCCGCGCTGCTCGGTGCCGTGGCCCTCATCGCGGCGGTGGTGCTGTTCTTCCTGCGTTTCTGGGGCAGCATCCCCGTGCCGGGACAGGTGGCGTTGCTGGCGGCAGCGCCACTGCTGATGCTGGGCCTCATGGAGCTCGTCATCCGCAAGCCGGGTGCGCGCCCGCTCGCCGAGCTGTTCGCGCTCGTCGCCATGGGCGCGTTCGTGCTCGAGCTGTCCGCGCTGCAGTCGATATTCGCCCTGCGCGAGTCGCCGCACGGCTTTCTCGCGTGGGGCGCGCTCGGGCTGGCTCTCGGACATGGCTATGCGTTCCGGGGCCCGGGCTTCGCCGGCGTGGCACTGCTCGGCTGGTGGCTCGTCGCGATGCTCGCGGAAGCGACCGGGGGCACGTGGCGCGATCCCGCGCGCGTTCCCGAACTCGCGGTGGCCGTCGGGTTCGCCGCCTTCGGTGTCGGGATGCTCGAGCGACTGCGGCCGTCCGAGATGCTCCCCTGCTACCGGCTCGTCGGCCTGAT
>JBJMOZ010000143.1:0-5279 GCA_045803465.1 Gemmatimonadales bacterium
GCGTCGTCGCGCGACGTGGCGTGATGCCGCGACTGTTGCACGGCGCGCGAGTGCGTCGTTGGGGACGGCCGTCGATATCACGCCGCTGTTCCCGCGGCGCACCTTGGCGCGCGATTTCCCCGGCACTCGCGCGAGTGCATCGCACGTCGCGATAGCGCGGCATTCCGACAGGAAATCTGGACGTATGCAGTCCGTTGCACGCATCGACGACGTGTCGATCGTCGATATCGCGTGGTTCCGCGCTCGACGTGAGGCGCGCCTGCGCCGGGCGGCGCGCGTGGCGGTGGTTCCGCCACGATCCGGCATCAGTGTTGCACGCGATGATGGTACCGCTCGCTCACAGGTAGTGGAGCATCTCGCGTAGCCGCGCGCTCCGTCGTGCCGTGCACGCAGTTGTCAGGATCGTCGTCAGGAGGACTCGGATGCACAACAGGTGGCTCGCCCTTCCGCTGCTGGCCGGGCTGACGCTCGCAGGCGCGGGGTTCATCGGCTACGGCTCGGAGCAGCGCGACGGTGTCCGCCTGCTGGACCAGGTGGTGACGCGGTTGCATCGCGAGGCCATCGACTCGACGTCGCTCGACGAGATCTACGAAAAGGCCGCCCGCGGCCTCGTGCGCACGCTCGACGACCCGTATTCGGCGCTGTTCTCCCCGCAGGAAATGGCGCGCTTCCAGCGCGAGTCCCTCGGCAACTCGTACGGCGGCGTGGGGCTGCTGCTCGAGGACCAGGACGGTGTCATCGCCGTCACGCGCGTCTTCCCGCAGACGCCGGGCGAGGCCGCAGGCGTCAAGGCGGGCGATCGCATCGTCGCCGTGGACGGCCAAGCGGTCAACGGCCTCAAGCTCGAGCAGGTGTCGCGCCGGCTGCTGGGCACGCCCGGCACCGAGGTGGCGCTGACCATCGCGCGCGAGGGCGTCAGCGACCCGATGCAGAATCGCCTCGTGCGCGCCGTGGTGCATGTGCCGAGCGTGCCGTACGCCCTGATGCTCGACGGCGATATCGGCTACGTGCCGCTGCAGCGGTTCAACGACGTCGCCAGCCGCGAGCTTGCGAGCGCGGTGCAGCGCCTGCGGCAGCAGGGCGCGAAGGGGCTCATCCTCGACCTGCGCGGCAACCCCGGCGGCGACCTCGACGAGTCCATCAAGGTGGCCAACGTCTTCCTGCCGCCGGGCACGAAAGTGGTCGAGGTGCGCTATCGCAGCCGGCCCACCGAAGTGCGCGCCGGCGACCAGGAGCCCGTGAGCGCCGATCTGCCGCTCGTGGTGCTCACCGACAGCTCCACGGCGTCGGCCTCGGAGATCGTCGCGGGTGCGCTGCAGGACCACGACCGCGCCATCCTCCTGGGCACCACGTCCTTCGGCAAGGGCGTCGTGCAGACGCTCTACCCGCTCGACCAGGGCTGGTACCTCAAGATCACCAACGCGAAGTGGTACACGCCGAGTGGGCGCTCCATCCAGCGCGACCGGCACCGCGGCGGCCCGGCCGACTCGGTCGTGCCCGACCATCTCCGCCCCGTCTACAAGTCCGACGCGGGCCGGCAGGTCTACGGCGGCGGTGGCATCGTGCCCGACGTCACGGTCTTCGCCGACACGCTGACCGATGGGGAGCAGCAGCTGCAGCGGATCCTCTCCACCAAGTCGAAGGAGTCCAACGCGGCGCTGGCGCAGCTGGCCAAGCAGGTGCGCTCGAAGCTCAAGCCCGACTTCCAGGTGCAGCCGGCCTGGCGCGACTCGGTGTTCCGCGCCTGGATGCGCGCCGGCGTCGGCGTGAGCCGCAGCCAGTTCGAGGCCGGCCAGCCGCTGGTGGACCGGCTCATCGGCCAGCGCCTCAGCCGCACGGTGTTCGGCGACTCCACGGCCTTCCGCCGCTGGGTGCCCGAGGATGCGCAGGTGCGCAAGGCGATCGAGCTGCTGCAGGCGGCGCCGACGCAGATGGAGCTGCTGACGACGGTGGCGGCGAAGTAGCGCACACGGGATGGATGGCAATGACGAAGGGCTCCGAGTCGATCGGAGCCCTTGGTCATTAGCAGGTGCTTGGCTTCAGCTGGCTCCGCCCCTAGTGCTCCGCATCCGGCGAATGCGCCGGCGCCACCGCCACGCCCGCCGGTGCCGTCTCCACGACCGGCACCTTCGCCTTGCCGAACCGTGAACTCACCGACGAGACCACCAGGTAGAACAGCGGCGTGAAGAAGACGCCGATCACCGTGGCCGCGAGCATGCCGCCGAAGACGCCGGTGCCGAGCGAGTTGCGGCTGCCCGCGCCCGCGCCCGAGGCGATGACCAGCGGCACCACGCCCAGGATGAACGCGAAGCTCGTCATGAGGATGGGCCGGAAGCGCTCCTTCGCGGCGCGGACCGCCGCCTCGCGGAACGGCATGCCCTTGACGTGCAGCACGTTCGCGAACTCCACGATGAGGATGGCGTTCTTGGCGGCGAGGCCCACCACGGTCACGAGGCCGATGGTGAAATAGAGGTCGTTCGGGATGCCGCGCACCATGATGGCGAGCAGCGCGCCCAGCAGCCCGAACGGCACCACGAGCAGCACGGCGACGGGCAGCGACCAGCTTTCGTACTGCGCCGAGAGGATCAGGAACACCATCACGATGCCCAGGCCGAAGATCATCGCCGTCGACCCGCCGGCGAGCTTCTCCTGCAGCGACTGGCCGCCGTAGGCGTAGCCCAGGCCGCGCGCGGCGAACTCCTGGCCCATCCGGTCCGCGGTGGCGAGCATCTCGCCGGAGCTCTTGCCGGGGCCCGGCTCGCCGTTGACCTGCGCCGCCGTGAAGCCGTTGAAGCGCGTCACCAGCGCCGGGCCGCCCTTCATCCCGCCGCGCGTGAACGCCGAGACCGGCACCATCGCGCCCTTGTCGTTCCGCACGTAGAGCTTGCCGATGTCGTCCGGCCCGGTGCGGAACTGCGGCTTGGCTTCCGCCTGCACGCGATACGTCTTGCCGTACAGGTTGAAGTCGTTGATGTAGTAGGTGCTCAGCATCGCCTGCAGGGTCTGGAAGATGTCGCCCATGTCGAGGCCGAGGGTCTTGGCCTTCTCGCGGTCCACGTCGAGGTGGTATGCCGGGACGTTGGGACGGATGCCGGTGCGCGCCTTCACCGCGCCGGTCTTGTTGAGCTCCTGCAGGAACTCCTGGCCCACCGCGACGAACTGCGCGTAGTCGCCCACGCCGCGGTTCTGGATGTACATCTCGAGTCCCGCCGTCACGCCGAGGCCCGGGATCTCCGGCATGTTGAAGGCGAAGCCCTGCGCCTCGCTGATGGCCGCGATCGAGGCGTTGGCCCGCGCCACGACGGCCGTCAGCTGCAGCGAGTCCGCTTCACGATCGTGCCATGGCTTGAGCGTGACGAAGATCGTGGCCGTGTTGGTCTGGTTGGCGTTCGAGATGAAGTCGAGCCCCTCGAGCACCGTGACGTTCTCGACCGCGGGATCGGCCATCAGCGCCTGCTCCACGCGCTGGACCACCGCATCCGTGCGCTGCAGCGACGCGGCATCGGGGAGCGCCACGAACGCCACGAAGTAGCCCTTGTCCTCCGACGGGAGGAAGGCGGTCGGCGTGCGCTGGAAGAGCCAGCCTGCCAGCACCAGCATGACGACGAAGGAGGCGAGCATCGTCTTCGATGCGCCGAGGCCGGCGTTGACGATCCGTCCGTAGCCGCCGGTGACCGTGTCGAACGCGCGGTTGAACCACTCGAATGGCGCCCACTTCTTGTGCCCCGGCTGGTGCGGCTTGAGCAGCACCGCGCAGAGGGCCGGCGTCAGCGTCAGCGCCACGATGCCCGAGATGATCACCGAGACCGCGATCGTCAGCGCGAACTGCTTGTAGAGCCGTCCGGTGAGGCCGCCCATGAACGCCACCGGCACGAACACGGCGCAGAGCACGAGCACGATGGCGATCAGGGCGCCGCTCACCTCCGCCATCGCCTCGTCGGAGGCCTGCGCCGGGCTCACGTGCCGCTCGGCCATGATGCGCTCCACGTTCTCCACGACCACGATGGCGTCGTCCACCACGATGCCGATGGCGAGCACGAGGCCGAAGAGCGTGATCGAGTTGACCGAGAACCCGAACATCTGCATGCCGAAGAAGGTGCCGATGATCGACACCGGCACCGCGAGCGCCGGGATCAGCGTCGCGCGCCAGCTCTGCAGGAAGACGAACACCACGATGAAGACCAGCACCATCGCCTCGACGAGGGTGTGCACCACCTCCTCGATGGAGGCCTCGACGAAGGGGGTCGTGTCGTAGACGACCCGGGCCGTGACCCCCGGCGGGAACGTCTTGCCGAGCTCATCGAGGCGCTTCACGATCTCCTCCTTCACGTCGAGCGCGTTGGCGCCCGAGCGGAGGTAGACCGGGATGATCGCCGTCGCCTTGCCGTTGAGGCGGCCGAGGAGGTCGTAGTTGCGGGCGCCGAGGCGCACGGCGCCGATGTCGCCGATGCGCAGGAGGCTGCCGTCCTTGTGGGCCCGGATGACGATGTTCTCGTATTCCTTGGGGTCCGTCAGGCGGCCCTTCGTCGTCACCGACAGCGTCAGCTGCGTGCCGGGCGGCGCGGGCTCGCGGCCGATGCGGCCGCCCGGATTGGTGGCGTTCTGCTCGCGCACCGCCGACACGATCTCGGGCACCGAGACGCCCAGCTGCGCCATGCGGTAGGGGTCGAGCGCGATGAGCATCGAGAACTCGAGCTGGCCGTACACCGTGGCGTCGCCCACGCCGTTCAGCTTCTTGAGCTCGTCCTCGACGTTGATCTTGAGGAAGTTGGAGAGGTACTCCGCGTCGTAGCGGGGATCGTCCGAGGCGAGCGCCACCATCAGCAGGATGTCCTTCTGCGCCTTCTTCACGGTCACGCCGTTCTGGCGGACCTCCTGCGGCAACTGCGGCTCGGCGAGCTTGACCTGGTTCTGCACGTCGACGGCCGCCAGGTCCTGGTTGCGGCTCAACTCGAACGTGGCGGTGACGGTGCTCAACCCGCTGTTCGTGCTCGTCGAGGTCATGTAGAGCAGGCCCTCGACGCCGTTGATGGCCTGTTCGATCGGAATCGTGACGGCCGTCTCGACCGTCTGCGCGCTCGCCCCGGTGTAGACCGAGGTGACCGAGACCTGCGGCGGCGCCAGCTCGGGATACTGCGCGATGGGCAGCGTCGGGATCGCAATCGCGCCCGCCAGGATGATCACGAGCGAGCAGACGGTGGAGAGGACGGGCCGGCGGATGAAGGTATCGACGAACATAGGTTTGAACGGACGTCCGGTGCCTGGCGATCAGGCGTCCG
>JBJMOZ010000297.1:0-5636 GCA_045803465.1 Gemmatimonadales bacterium
GGCCCTTCCCGCTTCAAGCGTCCTCCGCCCGAAATTTCCCGAACACCTGGGTGCTGGGGCAATCCTCGCACGGCCGGGGCCGGACCCGCGCCCTCACCGCGCGCAGCGCACCGGCCAGCGCGCCGGGGGAGTGGAGGCTCAGCGGAACCGCATTCACGCGCCCGCGGGTTCGGCCCCCGGCGCGCCCAGGATGCCCTGCGGACGCGGGGCGGGCGCGGGCTTCGAAGGCGGCACCGACGACACCGGGGCGGCGGGCGGCAGCGTCGGGGTCCTGGGCGGCAGCGTCTCGCCGCGCACGATCCGATCGAGGTCGTCCCGGTCCACCGTTTCCCGGTCGAGCAGCGTCAGCGCGATGCGCTCGAGCAGGTCGCGGTGCTCGTTCAGGATGTTCGTCGCCTTGCGGTACGCCTCGTCGATGAAGCGCTTCACCTCGTCATCGACCACTTCGGCGGTACGCTCGGAGACCTCGCGCCGGGTGCCGAACTCGCGCCCGAGGAACACCTCGTGCTCGCGCTCGCCCACGGCCATCATGCCGATCTTCTCGCTCATGCCGAACTGCGTGACCATGCGGCGCGCGAGCGAGGTGGCCTGCTCGATGTCGCTGCCCGCCCCGGTCGTCACCTTCTCGGGGCCGAAGATGAGCTCCTCGGCGACGCGGCCGCCGAAGCTGATCGCGAGCCGGCCGATGAGCCACTCCTTCGTCTGCCCGTACCGGTCCTTCTCGGGCAGGCTCATCATGAGGCCGAGCGCGCGGCCGCGCGGCACGATGGTGACCTTGTGGATCGGGTCGGAGCCCGGCGTCATGATGGAGACCACCGTGTGCCCGGCCTCGTGGTACGCGGTGAGCTTGCGCTCGTCCTCGCTCAGCACGAGGCTCTTCCGCTCCACGCCCAGCATGACCTTGTCCTTGGCCTCCTCGAAGTCGCTCATGTCGACGAGCGTCTTGTTCTTCCGCGCCGCCAGCAGCGCCGCCTCGTTGACGAGGTTGGCCAGGTCGGCGCCCGCCATGCCCGGCGTGCCCCGCGCGATGGTGGCGAGCTCCACGTCACCGGAGAGCGGGATCTTGCGCACGTGCACGCGCAGGATGCCCTCGCGGCCCTTCACGTCGGGCGAATCGACCACGATCTGCCGGTCGAAGCGGCCCGGGCGCAGCAGCGCCGGGTCGAGCACGTCGGGGCGGTTGGTGGCGGCGATGAGGATCACGCCGTCGTTCGACTCGAAGCCGTCCATCTCGACGAGCAGCTGGTTCAGCGTCTGCTCGCGCTCGTCGTGACCGCCGCCCAGGCCCGCGCCACGATGGCGGCCCACGGCATCGATCTCGTCGATGAAGATGATGCACGGCGCATGCGCCTTGCCCTGCTCGAACAGGTCGCGGACACGGCTGGCGCCGACGCCCACGAACATCTCCACGAAGTCGGAGCCCGACATCGAGAAGAAGGGACGTCCGGCTTCACCGGCGACGGCCTTGGCCAGCAGCGTCTTGCCCGTGCCCGGGGGACCCACCAGGAGCGCGCCCTTGGGGAGCCGCCCGCCGAGGCGGGTGAACTTCTGCGGATCCTTCAGGAACTCGATCACTTCCTGCAGCTCGACCTTGGCCTCGTCGCATCCGGCGACGTCGGCGAAGGTGAGCTTCGGCGTGTCGCCGGTAAGCAGTTTCGCCTTCGACTTGCCGAAGGCGAAAGCGCGGCTGCCGCCGGCCTGCAACTGGCGGAGCAGGAAGATCCACAAGCCGAAGATGACCACCCATGGCAGCGCCGCGATGACGACGGCCGTGAGCCCGCCGCGCGGCTCGCGCGCGGCGATGGGCACCCCGGCCTTCTCGAGGCGGTCGATGAACACTTCGCTGTTGGAGACCGGCAGGAGCACCGTGAAGCTCTTGGCGCTCCGGCCGTCCTGGTTCACGGCGCTCTTGAAGTCTCCCTCGATGCGCTTGCCGTCGTACATCTCCACGCGTGCCACGTTGCCGCGGTCGAGCTCGCGGCTGAAGTCGCTGTAGGTGAACTCGGCCGTGGGACTGCGCTGCCGGCTCATCATCTGGAAGAGCGCGAGCGCGAGGAGCGCCACGAGCATCCAGAGCGCCAGGTTCTTGCTGAGGTTCCCCCACGACGGGCGCGGAGGACGCGGCGTACGTTCAGCCATCTCTATTCCTGTGCCAATTCGGCGATGAACGGGAGATGCCGATATCTCTCCGCGTAATCCAAGCCGTAACCCACGAGGAACGCTTTCGGGCATTCAAAGCCCGTGAAACGCACCTCGGGAATCGGCGGCGCCAGCTTCTTGTCCAGCAGCGCACATACCGCGAGACTCGCCGGCTGGCGGGATGCCAACAGGGTCAGCAGTCGCTGCAAGGTTCTTCCCGTCTCAATTATATCCTCGACCACCAGCACATGTCGCCCCGCGAGATCCGTTTCGGGGTCGTAATGCAGCCGGACGTTGCCGCTCGAGGTGGTGCCGTCCCCGTAGGAACTGGCCACCACGAAGTCCACCTGGAGCGGCCGCCCGACTGCCCGGACCAGGTCGGCGGTGAAGATGAAGCTTCCCTTGAGCAATCCGAGAATCAGCAACTCCCCGCTGGGATAGGCATCTGCGATCTCCAACCCCAGCTCACCCACCCGGCGAGCGATGATATCGGCATCGTACACGACGCGCCGAACCTGAAACCGCTCGTCCCGATCCACTTCAGGCGCGTTGGACATCGATCCGAACCGCCTCCTGCCCCACTTCGGGGACGCTCGAGCCGCTGCGGGACACTCCAGGCACCCAAACGGGATTTCCGTCGAGTCGGAGCACCGGCCATGCCATCCGCTCGCCGCGCGGCACCCTCGCCTCCTGCAGGAGGCGGACGATCAGTCGGCTGCCGGTTCCACCCAGTGGTCGCAGCCGCTCACCCTCGCGCAGGGCACCGACGGAGATATCCGCATGCGGCAGCCACGTCCGCCAGCCACGACGCTCCACCGGCTGCGCCGGCCCTGATCCCAATGTCAGCAGCCATCCACCCCAGCGACACTCGCCTTCGCCAGGCAACGACCGATCCGCCTCGCCTGGCACCGATGGCCCCAGTACGAGCCGCCCAAAGGCGAGCTCGGCCGTCCAGCCGTCCCCGAGGTCCGCGCGCCGACCGCTCGAGCCGTCACGGGCCAGCCGTACGGCTCGCCGAGCCGCTGCGACCGACACGACCTGCCCGAGTCGCCGGGCCGCCGTGCGCACGAGTTGGCTCGCCAGTCCATGGCCAAGCGTAGCCAGCGTTCTGGCGTCGAGCGAGATGCGCGTCTGTTCCACGCGCAGTGCGAGCCCTTCCAATCGATCCAGCACCTCGTCCCAGGCGTCTCTTTCGATACGTGCCTGTTCCGACAGCCGCAGCAGTCGCGGCGCAACGTCGGGCAGCCGTGCTTCCAGTGCGGGAAGCACTTCGGCGCGGAGCCAGGAGCGGAGATGCCGGGAATCGGTGTTGGCGGGATCGCGCCAGGCGTCCGCTCCCCGCTCGAGCAGGTACTGCGCCAGTTCCTCGCGCCGGAACGGCAGCAGCGGCCGCACGAGATCCCAGGAGCGCCGGGGCATGCCGGCCAGTCCGGCAGGCCCGGAACCGCGCAGCACGCGCATGAGCACCGTCTCCACCTGATCGTCGGCGTGATGCCCGGTGATGATGCCATGCGCTCCGAGGCGCGCGCGCTCGCCACGAAGCCAGGCGTAGCGCGCTGCACGCGCGTCGGTCTCGGTCGCGCCGGCGCCCAGTTCGAGCCTGCCGATGGTCGCGGGGAGGCCCAGGGTATCTGCAAGCCGCTCGACGCGGGTCGCCACCGCGGCACTGTCGGGATGGATGCCGTGGTCGGCGTGTGCCACCACGAGGGCAAGGCCCCGCTCGGCCGCGATGTCCGCCATGAGGAGCAGCAGCGCGACCGAATCCGGCCCGCCGGAGACCGCCACGAGCCAGGTGCCCGGCGCAAGACCCAGTTCGTCGAGCTCGCCGGCGAGGCGTGCGGCGAGCGGCGCGGTCACGGCGACGTCAGGACGCCGCGTCGGGCGCCTGCTCGGCGTCGAGGATGAACCGCGGGATCTGCGCCTCGAACGCGCTGCCATCCACGCACACGAAGCGGTAGGAGCCTTCCATGTGGCCGCTGCCCGATTGCAGCACGCAGAAACTCTGGTACTCGTGCACCCGGCCCGGGGCGAGCACGGGCTGCTCGCCCACCACCCCTTCGCCTTCCACCTCGGTGTCCCGCCCGGCGGAGTCGTGGATGAGCCAGCGTCGGCTCACGAGTTGAGCCGTCTCCTGGCTCACGTTCTCGATGCGCACGAAGTACGCGAACACGAAGTGCCGCTGCGACGGCCGCGACTGCTCGGGCAGGTAGCGTGGCCGCACGGTGATGCGGATGCCGTCGGTCTGCCGATAGAAGAAGAGTGGCTGCACCGATCAGAGTGGCTCGAAGTAGGTGAATGCCAGGTTGATCGAGCCGGACTCGATCGGGTCGGGATCGCGCGAGACGAGCACGTCGTTCGTGGGCGCGGGGCTGCCGTTGAATTCGGTTTGGCCGAGGTAGAACCAGGTGGTGAAGTCCGACTCGTAGTCCAGCCGGTAGCCGAAGCGCAGGAACAGCGGCGCGAGCGGCTCGAAGCGGAGATAGGTGTACGACTGCGGCGCCGGGCAGCCCTGGCGATCGTAGGCCACGTACTCCTGGCGCAGCCGCGCATTCGCGAAGGGCACGGTGGCGCCCGGTGCGAAGAGCTCGAATCGGACGATCGTGGGCTCGGCGGCGAGCGGCACGCAGTCGGGACCATTGTCGCCGCACGCGGCGACTCCGACGAGCGCGAACAGCACGTGCGCCCGGCGGAAGATGGAACGGACCATCAGACCTCCGAGGGGCGGGCAGGCCGCCGGCGACGAGGCTCTCGAACGATGTCGGGTGATGAAGGGAGAATAGGCGCAGGTGCGTCACGACGCCACATGACGGCCGAGCATCGTGCGCAGCGCGGATGGATCGACCGGCTTGGTGAAGTGCGCCTCGAAGCCGGCGGCGAGCGACCGGCGCCGGTCGTCCTCGTGCCCCCAGCCCGTCACCGCGATCAGCACCGCCCGGTCGCCCCAGGACCTCCGCCGCACCTCCGCGGCCACCTCGTAGCCATTGCGGCCCGGCATGCCGATGTCGAGCAGCAGCACATCGGGCTCGGCCGCATCGGCCAGCGCCAGCGCTTCTTCTCCGTCGTGCGCCACGAAGACTTCGTGGCCCCACACACGCAGCAGGGTGGCCAGCGTCTCCGCGCCGTCCACGTTGTCGTCGGCGACCAGCACACGGCGCCGGACCCTAGGGGCCCGCACCTGACGGCCGTCGAGCTGGGCCTCCGCGACGGAGTCGGGATCGAGGCCGTACGGCACGCGCACGGTGAACGCGCTCCCCTTCCCCAACCCCTCGCTTGCCGCTACCACGGTGCCGCCGTGCAGCTCCACGATGCCACGCACCAGCGCCAGCCCGATGCCGAGCCCACCCTCGGTGCGCTCGAGCGCGGGCGCCGCCTGGGCGAACATCTCGAAGATGTGCGGCACCATCTCGGGCGCGATGCCGACACCCGTATCGCGCACGTGCACGACGAGGTGGCCGTCCTCCTGACGCGCCGAGACGCGCACTTCGCCACCCGGCTCC